>CANQZF010000248.1 GCA_947628265.1 uncultured Oscillospiraceae bacterium | reverse complement strand
CCCCTTCTGGTAGAGCTGGAGCGGCTTTCCGCAGATGGCGCAAAAGCGGATGTTGTTTTTAAGGCGGGTGAGAAGGATCTCGTTTATGTCGTCCGCCACCTGCTCCCGGATGTCGAAGAGCCTGTCCTCGTCCACGGGAAGGCCGAAGGTCCGGGAGAAGGAGTAGTAGAGGTCCAGCTTTTTGTAGTAGAGCTCCAGCTCCAAAAGGGTGGGGTCCTCGCTGGCAAGGCCCGGTATCTCGATGTCCTCCCCCCGCTGGAGCTTGGCAAGGTAGTCGTAAAAGAGGTCCCGAAGGCCCTCCGTCGTCTCGTCAAAGGGGATGTTGGCGGCCCGGAGCTCGTCGGCTTTGGAGAAGGTCATCCCCAGCTCCCGCATCCGGGAGATGATGGAGATGTACCGGGTGATGTCCAGCTTCACGTAGGGCTCCACGGTGGGGAGCTTGTTCCAGCCGGTCAGCACCTCCAATAGGTCGAAGTCCACCTGCAAAACAAGGTCGGAAAAGCCCACTACCGCCTTTTCGATGGGCGGAACCGTGGCCTCCAGACCCGCCTGGATGACGGACAAGTTCTCCGTGGCCCCCACGTAGCCCTTGTTGTACATACCGAACCTGCCGGCCCGGCCCGCGATCTGCTTTATCTCCGAGGGCAGCAGCTCCCGGCGCTCCACGCCGTCGAATTTCTCCGTCTCCATGAAGATGATCCGCCGGATGGGGAGGTTGAGGCCCATGCCGATGGCGTCGGTGGAGACGATATACTCCATCCGGCCCTCCAAAAATCCCTCCATCTGCTTGCGGCGGGTGGCGTAGGGCAGGGCCCCGTAGATGATGGCCGGCTCCTTGCCGTGCTGTCGAAGCTCCTCCGCCACGGAGAGGACCCCCACCTTGGAGAAGGTGATGAGGGCGTCCCCGGGCTGGACTCTGTCGGGACTGACGGTGCGGCGCATGGGGATGAGGGGGGTGGTGCGCTCATGGCGGATGACCTCGTAGGTGTCGCCGCAGCTGACGATGATGCGCTTTAAAATGCTCTCCGCCTCCGGCGCGGCGCAAAGGTGGACCTCCGGGGCGAGAACGCCAAGAATGGCTCTCGTCCAGGCGTAGCCCCGCTCCCGGTCCGCGATCATCTGGCACTCGTCGATGACCGCCACGTCAAAATGGCGCTTTAAGTCCAGCTTCTCCGCCGTGGCGGAGACGTGGGTGTCGTCGGGGCGGGAGTCCTCCTCCTCGCCGGTGGAGAGGGAGCACTCCACATGGGCGTCCAACAGCGTCTCCTGGGCCTCCAGCGCCAGAAGGCGCAGGGGGGCCAGATACACCCCGGTGGGGGCCTCCATGAGCCGCCGGAACCCGGCGTAGGTCTTGCCGGTGTTGGTGCCGCCGATGTGGAGAATAAAGTGGCGCTGGATGGCCCGGGCCTCCGGGTACTCGTCCTTGGGGTTGAGGGCGATGAGCAGCTCTAAGCTCGTGCGGATGGCGCGGGGCACGTACCAGACGGACCAGACCTTGGAAAGGCCGTCCTTGAAGAGCATCCCGGTGGGGAAGTCCTCGGAGCGCAGAAAGCTGAGGACGGTACCGGGCGACTGGGCATCCCCCAGCTCCTTTAAAGAGAGCCGTGCCGCCGCCGCCAGGGCGTAGGGGTAGCGGTCAAAGAGCCGTATGGACTCCGGATCCTCCGGGTTTGCCACAAGCCAGCTCCCCGCTCGGATGAGGCCCCGGAGGGCGTCGGTGACGCCCTTGGCGCTCTTCCGGTGCTCCAGGGCCAGGAATTCCCCGGCCCAGGAGGCCGCCTGGGCGCGGGAGACCTCCCCCTCCGGGGAGGAGGCGAGACGCTTCACGACGGCGGTGTGGTAGCGCTCCGCCAGGAGCCAGACGGCGCACCCACTCTTGCCCGCTGTCTCCCAGCTCTGCTTAAAGCGCTCCCGCATATGGCGGGTGTCGGAGGAGGCGGGCCGGGGCTCCTCGTTTTGGCTGCGGACGGCCCGACCCTCGGAAAAGAGCAGGGTGGACTCGGCGGCGAAAACCGTCTCCTTGGGCCAGACCCGGAAGGCGTGGCCACCCGCGTGGACGATCCGGGGGGAGGGGAGCAGGGCTTTGATGAGCGCCTCCGTCCAGCCCCTGCGCCGCAGATTGGACACTGTGAAATTTTTGCCGCCCTTCGCCACGCCGGGGCCCCCTTTCGCGTAAAGTTTTTATTTGTATACTTAGTATAACACAGCTTCGGAGCTTTTCCAAGATACCGATTGCCAAACCGGCGGAAATATTATATAGTATTCTCATTGAAATCACGAAGAAATCACGAAAAGAGGCGTTGAAAATGCTGGATACCGTTCTTTTTGACCTCTACGGGACGTTGGTGGACATCCACACCGAGGAGCGGATGCCGGAGCTCTGGGAGCGCATGGCGGCGCTCTACGCCCAAAAGGGCGCGATATACACGCCCCGGGAGCTGGAGGAGGCGTATTTCGGCCTCGTCCGCGCCCTGGAGAGCGGGGAGGGGCGTCAGGACGACCACGAGGCCCACCCGGAGATAGAGATCGAGCGTGTCTTCCGGG
>CANQZF010000247.1 GCA_947628265.1 uncultured Oscillospiraceae bacterium | reverse complement strand
GCCCCCGGCCTCGACGACACCCTGACCATGCGGGAGATCAAAACCGAGCTCTCCGACGCCCTGACCCCAGCGGCGTTTCAGGACACAGATGAATAAGAAAATCCCCTCCCGATCTTGACGGGAGGGGATTTGCTGTCCTTAAATGGCGGCGAAGGCCTGGGTCAGGTCCTCCAGGATGTCGTCGATGTGCTCGGTGCCGATGGAGAGGCGGACGGTGCCGGGGGTGATGCCCTGGTCGGCAAGCTCCTCGGGGCTCAGCTGGCTGTGGGTGGTGGTGGCCGGGTGGATGACCAGGCTCTTCACGTCCGCCACGTTGGCAAGGAGCGAGAAGATTTTCAGGCTGTCGATGAACTTGTAGGCCGCCTCCTTGCCGCCCTTTATCTCAAAGGTGAAGATGGACCCGCCGCCGTTGGGGAAGTAGCGCTCGTAGAGGGCGTGCTGGGGGTGGTCCGGGAGGCTGGGGTGGTTGACCTTCGCGACCTTGGGGTGGTTTGCCAGGTACTCCACCACCTTTTTCGTGTTGTAGACGTGCCGGTCCAGCCGGAGGGACAGCGTCTCGATGCCCTGCAAAAGCAAAAACGCGTTGAAGGGGCTTATCGTCGCGCCGGTGTCGCGCAGGAGGATGGCCCGGATGTACGTGGCGTAGGCCGCCGCTCCCGCCGCGTCCACGAAGGAGACGCCGTGGTAGCTGGGGTTGGCCTCCGCGATGGGGGCGAATTTGCCGGAGGCTTTCCAGTCAAATTTGCCGCCGTCCACGATGATCCCGCCCAGGGTGGTGCCGTGGCCACCCAGGAACTTTGTGGCGGAGTGGACCACCACGTCCGCGCCGTGCTCGATGGGCCGGATGAGGTAGGGTGTGCCGAAGGTATTGTCGATGACCAGCGGGATGCCGTGGGCGTGGGCGATCTTGGCGATGGCGTCGATGTCCGGGATGTCGGAGTTGGGATTGCCCAGGGTCTCGATGAAAATGGCCTTGGTGTTGGGCTGAATGGCCGCCGTCACCTCATAGTGGTCGTGGATGTCCACGAAGGTGGTCTCCACGCCGTAGAGGGGCAGGGTGTGGGCCAAGAGGTTGTAGCTGCCGCCGTAGATGGTCTTCTGGGCCACGATGTGGTCGCCCTTTTGGGTCAGGGCCTCGATGGCGTAGGTGATGGCCGCCGCGCCGGAGGCCACGGCGAGGGCCGCGACGCCGCCCTCCAGGGCCGCCACGCGCTTTTCCAGCACGTCCTGGGTGGAGTTGGTGAGTCTGCCGTAGATGTTCCCGGGGTCGGCAAGGCCGAAGCGGGCGGCGGCGTGGTCGCAGTTGTGGAAGACGTAAGAGGCGGTCTGGTAGATGGGCACCGCCCGGGAGTCAGAAGCGGGGTCGGCCTGTTCCTGGCCCACGTGGAGCTGAAGAGTTTCAAATCTGTAGTTGGACATGATGAATACCTCACTTTTTATTATTTAAGAGTAGTGTTTTTCGGTTCAAAAAAGCGAGGTACACATTCGCCCGCAGCGGAAGTTCGCCCGCAGGAGCTTCTGGAGCCTGAAGGTCATGACGCCGTCCTCCAAATCCATATTTGCCTACTTCTTTAATAGGTTAATGAGATAATACCCCTCCCGGGCCCGGATGTCAAGAGAAAAATGAAATTTTTTTCGGGCGGGGAGCCCTACCCACGAAACGGCAGCTTCTTAGCCGTTTCATACGCGTCCTGCCGTTTAAAACGCAAAAAAATCCCCCCAAGGCCGGATGGCTTTGGGGGGCGCGTTTGTATAATGGGAAAATCACCGCTTGGAGAACTGGGGCGCGCGGCGGGCGGCTTTGAGGCCGTACTTCTTGCGCTCCTTCATTCTGGGGTCGCGGGTGAGGAAGCCGGCGGCCTTCAGGGGGGCGCGGTAGCTCTCGTCCACCTCCAGGAGGGCGCGGGCGATGCCGTGACGGACAGCGCCGGCCTGGCCGGAGACGCCGCCGCCGGTGACCGTGGCGTCAATGTCCACCTTGCCCACAAGGCCCACGGTGTTCAGGGGCTGACGGACGATGTATTTGAGGGTGTCCAGTCCGAAGTAGTCGTCGATGTCCCGTCCGTTGACGGTGATCTTGCCGGTGCCGCCGGGGAAGAGGTGAACGCGGGCCACGGAGGACTTCCTGCGGCCGGTGCCGTACATATAGGGCTTTTTGGATGTATACATTGTCTATTCCTCCTTACTCCTGCGTCCAGGCTTCGGGCTTCTGGGCCTCGTGCTTGTGCTCCTCGCCGGCGTAGACGCGCAGACGGGTGAGCTGGGTACGGCCAAGGGAATTCTTGGCCAGCATGCCCTTGACGGCCTCGGTCATGGCAAACTCGGGCTTCTCGGCCATGATCTTGGAGTACTGGACCTCCTTGAGCCCGCCGATCCAGCCGCTGTGATGGCGGTAATACTTGTCGGTCAGCTTATTGCCGGTGAGGACGGCCTTGGAGGCGTTGATGACGATGACAAAGTCGCCGCAGTCAACGTTGGGGGTGTAATCGGTCTTGTGCTTCCCGCGCAGGAGCGTGGCGGCCTTGACGGCGGTGCGGCCCAGGGGCTTGCCCGC
>CANQZF010000246.1 GCA_947628265.1 uncultured Oscillospiraceae bacterium | reverse complement strand
GCCCCCGGCGTTTTTGAGGCTGGGGACCTCCCCCCGGTCGATCATGTGGGCGTTTTTGACGATGGCGCTCTCCCGGGCCTGTCGGAAGATGTCCGTGAGGGCGATAACCGGCACGGCGCCGCTGCGGATGACGTCCCCGAAGACGTTCCCCGGCCCCACGGAGGGCAGCTGGTCGGCGTCCCCCACCATCACAAGCCGGCACCCGGCGGGCATGGCGTCCAGGAGCGCCGCCATCAGCTTTATATCCACCATACTGGTCTCGTCGAGAATAACGGCGTCGCACTCCAACTGATCCTCGGCGCACTTTTCAAACTCCCGCATGGCCTCCCCCGCCTCCGGCGCGCCCGCGCCAAGTAAACGGTGGACTGTCTGGGCCTCCCGGCCCGTCAGCTCCGTCAGCCGCTTGGCGGCCCGCCCGGTGGGGGCGGTGAGGAGGGTCTTGAGGCCCATCTCGTCATAGAGCCCCAAGATCCCCCGGACGGTGGTGGTCTTCCCCGTGCCGGGGCCGCCGGTGAGGACGCAGACGTAGGACGAGGCCGCAAGCTCCAGGGCCATCCTCTGTTTTTCCGCGAAGGTGATGCCGCAACCGTACTGGGCCCGCTTCATGAGGACATCGAGGCCCGGCACCTTGTCCGCTCTCCTGGAGGCTAAAGCCGCGAGGCGGGAGGCGACCTCCGTCTCCGCCTCGAACATATCCGGGAGGTACACGGCCTCCACCCCGGCCACGCGCTGACGCGTAAGCTCCCCGGCGTCGGTCATCTCCGCCATGACCCCCTCCACCGTCTCCAGGCTCACCTCGATGAGCTGGGCGGTGGCGGCGGCGAGCTTGTCCGCCGGCAAAAAGACGTGGCCGTTGCCCTCGTTGTGGCGAAGCTCAAAGGCGATGGCCGCCCCCACCCGCTCCCGGGCGTCCGGGGCGAAGCCCAGCTTTGCGGCAAAGGCGTCGGCGGTGAAAAAGTCGAGGCCGAAGTACTCGTCGGCCAGTATGTAGGGGTCCCGCGTAAGCTCCGCCTCGGCCTCCTCGCCGTAGACCCGGTAGAGCCGGGCGGCGGAGACGGGCTTGACGCCGTTGTCCACCAGAAATTCCATGAGCCGCCGAAGGCCCGTCTGCTCCCGGAAGCTCCGGCTGATGGCCTCCGCCCTTTTGGCGGTGATGCCGCGGATCTTTACAAGCTCCTCCGGGGCGTTTTCGATGACGTCCAGGGTCTTCGCGCCGAACTCCGAGACGATGAGCCGCGCGGTCCTGGCCCCGATGCCCCGGATGGCCCCGGAGGCCAGGTAGTCGTAGATGGCGGCGCTCCCCTCCGGGAGGCTGCGCTCGGCGTGCTCGGCCTTGAACTGCTGGCCGTAGCTTAAGTGGGCGGTCCAGGCCCCGTAGAGCCGCAGCCCCTCCCCCGCCGCCACGCCGGGGAGGGTCCCCACGCAGGTCACCGTCTCGTCCCCCACGGCGAGGCGCAGGACGGTATAGCCGTTTTCGGGATTTTGAAATATGACCGTCCGTACCGTCCCCTCCAGGACCGTCAGCGCGTTATCTTCCATCAGCTTTCCTCTATCTTAAATGTAATTTTGTCCCCGCGCAGGAGGACCGCCCCGGCGCTCTCCGACAGCAGCTCCGCCCGGGCCCTGGCGTCGTCCGTCATGCCCTCGTCCGCGATGATGAGCTGTCCCGGGGCGTACCGGAGGCTCCGGACGGCCTGTTCCAGCCCCGCCGCGTCTCCGGCGGCCCGGATCACCGTCACCGCCTCCACCCCCGGCGTCCCGGCCGTCTTTGGAAGCAGTGCCCGCACGAGGCACACAAGGCCGAGAACGGCGGCGACAATGAAAATTCCCAACAGCGTCTCAAATAAAAGGATCATTTTCCCACCCCCAAGCCAAAATATGCCGGGAGGGGGCAAAATGCTATTTCTGACCCCGCAATTTGATGATCCGGTCCCGCAAAAGCGCCGCGTACTCAAACTCCAGCATCTGGCTGGCCTTGCGCATCTCCCGCTCCAGCTTTGCGATGGCCTCCTCGCGCTCCCGCTTTGTGAGGTACTTGCCGTCGTCGTCGGTGACGCCCCGGGCGGGCTTCTCCTCCTCGTGCTCCAGCACGGAGCGGATGTCCTTGACGATGGTCTTGGGGACGATGCCGTTTTTCTTATTGAAGGCGTCCTGCTTTTTCCGTCTCCTGTCCGTCTCGTCCATGGCCGCTTTCATGGAGGGGGTCACGGTGTCGGCGTAGAGGATGACGAGACCCTCCGCGTTCCGGGCGGCCCGTCCGATGGTCTGGATAAGGCTTGTCTCGGACCTCAAAAAGCCCTCCTTGTCTGCGTCCAGGATGGCGACTAAGCTCACCTCCGGAAGATCCAGCCCCTCCCGGAGAAGGTTGATGCCCACTAAAACGTCGAAGGTCCCCAATCTCAGGTCCCGGATGATCTCCATGCGCTCGATGGCGTCGATGTCGTGGTGCATATACCGCACCTTGATGCCCGCCTTCGTCAGATACGCCGTCAGGTCCTCCGCCATGCGCTTTGTGAGGGTGGTGACCAGCACCCGCTCCCTTTTGGCGGTGCGGGCGTT
>CANQZF010000245.1 GCA_947628265.1 uncultured Oscillospiraceae bacterium | reverse complement strand
TGCCATACCGTCCCTTTCATATTACCCGTTCTTCGCGCCCTTCAATGCCTTCATGCGCAGGGAGTGGTCCAGGATGGCCTTGCGGATGCGCAGGGAGCTGGGCGTGACCTCCAAAAGCTCATCGTCAGCCAAAAACTCCAAGCACTGCTCCAGACTCATGGTGCGGGGCGGCACAAGCCGCAGGGCCTCGTCGGAGCCGGCGGCCCGCATGTTGGTCAGCTGCTTCTTCTTGCAGACGTTAACGGTGATATCCTCATCCTTGGGTGTCTCCCCTACCACCATGCCGCCGTAGACCTGCACGCCGGGGGAGACGAACATGACGCCCCGATCCTGCACGCCGAAGATGCCGTAGGCCACGGCCTCGCCGGTCTCGCTGGCCACTAGGGAGCCGGTGCCCCGGCGGCTGAGCTCGCCCTTGTACTTCTCATACTTCTCAAAGACGGAACTCATGATGCCCTCGCCGCGGGTGTCGGTGAGGAACTCGTTGCGGTAGCCAAAGAGGCCCCGGCTGGGGACGAAGAAGGTGAGCTTCATGCGGGCGCCCACGGGGGTCATCTCCACAAACTCGCCCCGGCGGGAGCTGAGCTTCTCGATGACCGCCCCGACGCTGTCCTCCGGCACGTCGGCCACCACCCGCTCGATGGGCTCGCATTTTTCGCCGCCGATCTCCCGCATAAGCACACGCGGGGGCGAAACGGCAAACTCATAGCCTTCCCGCCGCATGGTCTCGATGAGGATGGAGAGGTGCATCTCGCCCCGTCCCGCCACATTGAAGCTGTGGTCGGAGCCCTCCACCTCTGAGACCCGCAGGGACACGTCCTTCATGGTCTCCCGGAAGAGCCTGTCCCGGAGCTGGCGGGAGGTGACGTACTTGCCCTCTCGGCCCGCGAAGGGGCTGTCGTTGACGGAGAAGGTCATCTCCATGGTGGGGGCGGAGATCTTCACAAAGGGCAGAGCCTCCGGTGCCTCCGGCGCGCAGATGGTGTCGCCGATGGAGATATCGGGGATACCGGACAGGGCGATGATATTGCCGGAGCTGGATTCGGTGACGGGGGTACGGGCAAGACCGGAGAACTCATAGAGGCTCACAGCCTTGGCCTTCTTGGTCACCTCCGGATCGTGGTAGTTGACGACAGCCAGCTCCTGATTCTGCCGGATGGTGCCCCGCTCGATGCGCCCGATGGCGATGCGGCCCACATAGTCGTTGTAATCCAGGGAGGACACCAGCATCTGGAGAGGCTCGCCGTCGTGGTCCTCCGGGGCGGGAATGTAATCCACAATGGTGTCAAAGAGGGGCTTCAGGTCCGTCCCCGGCACGTCGGCGGAGTAGCTGGCCGTGCCCTGGCGTCCGGAGCAGAAGAGCATGGGCGAGTCGATCTGCTCGTCGGTACAGCCCAGCTCAATGAGCAGCTCCAAAATCTCGTCCACCACCTCCAGCATCCGCTGGTCGGGCCGGTCTATCTTGTTGAGCACCACAATGACCCTGTGGCCCAGCTCCAGCGCCTTGGAGAGGACGAAGCGGGTCTGGGGCATGGGGCCCTCGGCGGCGTCCACCAGCAGGATGACCCCGTTGACCATCTTCAAAATACGCTCCACCTCGCCGCCAAAGTCGGCGTGGCCCGGCGTATCCACAATGTTTATCTTGATGTCGCCGTACTGCACGGCGGTGTTCTTGGCCAGGATGGTGATGCCCCGCTCCCGCTCCAAGTCGTTGGAGTCCATGACCCGCTCCTGCACCGCCTGGTTTTCCCGGAACACGCCGGACTGCTTGAGCATCTCGTCCACCAGCGTCGTCTTGCCGTGGTCAACGTGGGCGATGATCGCCACGTTCCGTATCTTTTTTTCCAAAATACACACTTCTCCCTGCGCGTAAATTTCAACCGATAAATTATATACCAGAAAAACGCCGCTTTTCAAGCGCATAAACGGAAAAGCGGGCGTGGGATTTGCGTTTTTTTTCGTCAAAATGGACGAGGCCGGAAAAGTCCGCGCCTTACGGCGCGGATTAAAGAATGTGGCCCGCCGGCGTCATCGCGGAACACGCTTAACCTCGCCGCCACGCAAGCGTGACGGCTCAGGCGCAGTGTTCGCTCCTCCTTTCCCCATCGGGCTGTTGCCCGATGGGGGCCCCATTGGGCCCACCGAATTTCGGGCAATGTACATGTAGGGGCCGATGACCACATCGGCCCGCCGCTCCGCGGCGAATGATTGAATTGGAAGGGGAACCCTGACGGTTCCCCTTCCAATCCCTTCCCTCCGAATTTCCAAAAAGTTATTTAAAAACCGTAGGGGCGGGTTCCAAACCCGCCCGTCCATCGAATTTCCGCATCGCCCGCCCTAAAACGGTTGCGCTCCGCCGCGTATTTGATTCGCGGGCGGGTTTTGAACCCGCCCCTACGGGATGCCTTCCCGCGGGCGCTCCCCTGGGGTTCTCCACATAGGGGCCGCGGCCCCTGTGTGGTCGTTTCAAGGGGAAGTCCAGAGGGGGGAAATCGAAATCCCCCCTCTGGTTGTTTTTCTTCTCTTTGTTACTTTCTCCTCTTTTGTCAATACAAAAGAGGAGAAAGTAATCCCCCCGCCCATGTATGGCGGACATCCTTACAACCCCCCGCCGGGTCAAGGCGGCA
>CANQZF010000244.1 GCA_947628265.1 uncultured Oscillospiraceae bacterium | reverse complement strand
CCGGGGGATGCCCTTCTCCCGCTCGATGTCGGCTATCGCCTCAAAAAATTCCGCGTTCATTTTTGGACCTCCTAATTTATGCGCAGGTGGACGCTGGCCACCTCTGTTTTCTCAAAAGTCCGGGTCTCGCCGGTCTTTGTCTCCACCGTCACGGCCCCGCCGTCATAGCCCCGGAGGGTCCCCACGTACTCCTTGGCGCCGTCTGCGGCCTTGTAGAGCTTCACCGCCACAAGGGAGCCCATGAAGCGCTGAAAATCCGTGGGGCGCTTTAAGGCCCGCTCGAGGCCGGCGGAGGAGACCTCAAAAGTATAGCTTTGCTCGATGGGGTCCGCCTCATCCAAAAGGGGGTCCAGGGCCCGGGAGACGGCCTCGCAGTCGTCGATGGAGACGCCGCCCTCCTTGTCGATGTAGACCCGCAGGAACCACTCCCCGGCCTCGCGGACGAACTCCACGTCCCAGAGCTCACAGCCCTGCTTTTCCACGATGGGGGCGGCCAGGGCGGACACGGTATCGGTGATCTTACTCATACTTCCTCCCGCCGGTAAAATTTTTGACCGGGCGAATATGTGCAGAAAAAAGAGTGGGAGTCAAGCCCACTCAAGTCAAATCCTACACTAACAAGGGGATTATACCACAGCTTTTCGCCTATTGCAAGCACTTTTTAAAAGGTTTGGCCTTTTTCGGGGCGAAAAGGCAAAAATTACACGCTTGTAACTTGACAAACGCCCCCCGAAAAACTAAACTCATGATAAAGGGGTGAGGCTTATGCGGAAAAATAGACGTTTTTTGGCGGCGGTCGCGGCGCTGGCCCTGGTGTTCTCCCTGGCGGGGTGCCTCTGGGAGGACGGGCGCGTCACCGAAGGGCCCGACGAGCCCTCTTCCCGGCCCACGGACGGGCCGGACGTGGAGACAGGCGGCGCCGGGAAGGACCCCACGCCCCCGGAGAGCGGGAGCGACGATCCCACCGATGAGCCCACCGACGAGCCCACCCAGCCCGTCCCCGCTGACGGCGCGCTGAGGCTGGGTCTTGGCGCCGACGCCGCCGCACTGGGCGCCGCCGGCCTTGCGGATAACGATACATACAGTCTGGTCTTCGGCGTTTCCGATCCGGCCGCCGCCTTCTCCGGCGGGGAGCTGGACGCCGCCCTGGTGCCCATCGACGCGGCCGTGCGCCTCTACGCCGCCACCGGCGGGAGCGTGCGCCTGGCAGCGGTGACCGCCACCGGCGGGTGGAAGATCGTGGAGCGCGGCAGCACGGTCCGGAACATCTGGGGCTTAGCGGGGAAGACGGTGTACGTCCCCCGGGAGTCCCCCATGGCCGTGAAGCTCTTTACCTATGTGGCCACGGAGTACGACTTCATCCTGGGCGACACCCTGACGCTGGAGGAGGTCCCCGCGTCCGAGCTTGCCGAGCACGACCTGGCGCTGATGCCGGCCGAACTTGCCGGGAGCACCATCGTCCGGGACGCCGGGACCCATCTGGCCCTGGACCTGGGGAAGGAGCTTGAGAGCATCTCCGGTCCCCTCCTGCTGCCCGTGGGGTGCCTGGTGGTCCGCTCCGATCTGGAGGACGACGCCCTCCGGACGCTGATGGCCGACCTCAAGGCCTCCCAGGAGAGCCTTTCGGAGAACCTGGACAAGGCCGTATCCCTGGGGATGGCCGGGAGCCAGGAGGAGGCCTGGGCCGCCGCCAATGACTGCTGCGCCCTGGTCTGGTACACCGGCTCCCAGATGCGCGAGCGCCTGGAGAGCTTCATCGACCTCCTCTACACCCTGGACCCCGAGCTCATCGGCGGACATATCCCGGACGACGGGTTTTATAGGTGAAAAAAAGGCCGTTGGCCTTTTTTTCAAGGGGGACGTGCGGGAAAAGGCACTTGAATTCTGCGGAATTCAAGTGCCTTTTCCCTGCCGTTTTGCTCCGCGCACGGCCCGAAGGGCCGCACACTGCGCAAAACAAAAGGGATTTTTCGCGAGGCAAAGCCCCGCGAAAAATATTGAATAAGGGGGGGCGGGTCTGGGAGGCCCGCCATATAATGATAATACAATTCCATCTTGACCCGCCGTAGGGGTCGCCGTCCCCGGCGACCCGTCCTTCGATTTACATTCGGACGTCCATTCAACGCAAGATGTTCCGTAGGGTCGGCCGCCCACGGCTGACCGTCCCCGTTTACCGCTTTCCCTCAACCAACACCGTAGGGGCCGCCACTCTTGGCGGCCCGTCCCGCGTCTACCGCTTCCCCCCAAACAACGCCGTAAGGGCCGATGACCACATCGGCCCATTTCTCCGATTTATTCTCGGCCCCCGATCAACGCGCAGCGCTCTCGTAGGGGCGGCACACCTGGGCCGCCCATTCCCCCATTTTTCACGCCCGCCCCGAAAAAAAGGTTTGCGGCTTCGCCGCACATTAAATCATTCGCCGCAAACTTTTGCGGCGAAAACCTTTTTTGGGGATATATGCGTTTATTTCCACCGTAATATCGCCCCACCCTGCACGGGCCGATGTGGTCATCGGCCCCTACGGCGGGATTTTGGTTTTTCACGTTTGCCGGAAGCGATTGCAAACCAGAGGGCCGGGTCTCCGCCCAGGTTGCCCCTCCCGGAGGGAGGGGTGCCCGAGCGCAGCGATGGGCAGGGTGGGTCCGTATACCCGACCACCCACCCCCTGCCC
>CANQZF010000243.1 GCA_947628265.1 uncultured Oscillospiraceae bacterium | reverse complement strand
CCGGGGCGTCCCGAAGGCCCACCACCGCGCCGCTCATGGCCTCCATGCCGTACATGAGGATGGCAAAGCCCAGGAAGATCATGCCGGTGTCCCGCTTGGCGGGCTTTTTCTGGAAGATATAGAGGATCGCCCCGATGAACGCCACGATGGGGGTGATGGTGCTCATCTTGAAGATCTCCAGAAGGACGCTGCCGCCCTCCACCCCCGCTAAGGAGAGGAGCCACGGGGTGATGGAGGCGCCAAGGTTGGCGCCCACGATGATCCCCACGGACTGCCCTAAGGTCATAAGGCCGGAGTTTACGAAGCCCACCACCATGACGGTGGTGGCGGAGCTGGACTGCAAGAGCGCCGTGACGCCCACGCCCAGCAAAAAGCCCTTTATGGGGTTGGAGGTGATGTTGCCTAAAAGCCCCTTTAAGCGCCCGCCGGCCCGCTTTTCCAGGGACGAGCTCATCAGGTTCATGCCGAAGAGGAAGAGCGCCAGCCCTCCGAAGAGGGAGATCACGTCGAAAATCGAGAAGCTGTCCATCTATTTATCTCTCCTGTGGGGCAAATTGGGCTTTGGCGTTCTCCAGGGTGGGGAAGGCGATGGTCACGTTGGTGCCGCGACCGGGGTTACTTTTGAGGCTCACGTCCGCGCCGTGGACGGCGGCCCCGTGCTTGACGATACTGAGGCCCAGGCCCGTGCCGCCGATGGCCTTGGAGTGGCTCTTGTCCACCCGGTAAAACCGCTCGAATACCCGGTCGATGTGCTCCCGGGGGATGCCGATGCCGGTGTCGGAGACGGAGACTGCGGGGCGGCCGGCGATGGTGGCCACGCTTATGAGCACCCGGCCGTTCTCCACATTGTATTTCACGGCGTTGTCCGCCAGGTTGTAGACCATTTCGTCGATGACCGAGGGGATGCCGTAGACCTTGGCGGAGGAGCCGGTCAGGGCGAACTCCACCCCCCGGGCCCGGCCCACGGGCCGCAGCCGCTCCACCACGCTCCTGGCCGTCTCGTAGAGGTCCACCTCGGTGCGCTCCAGCTCAAAGACGCCCTCGTCCAGCTCGGAGAGCTTGATGATGTCGTTGATAAGGGCGATGAGCCGCCCGGACTCGTCGTGGATGTTTTTGGCGAAGCCCTGGACGTCCTCGGGCTTCACCATGCCGTTGACCATGAGCTCGGAGATGCCGTAGATGGAGGTCAGCGGCGTTCGGAGCTCGTGGGAGACGTTGGAGGAGAAGTCGTGGCGCATGGCCTCCCGCCGGGCCTTCTCCGTGATGTCCAGGCTCACGATGACGGCGCCCGTGACGTGCCCGCCCGTCTCCACCGGGCTTGCCAGGAGCTGATAGACCTTGCCCTCCAGCTCCACCGTGCGCTCCGTGTGCTGGCCGGAGAGGGCGGCCTTGGCGGCCTTGCGGAAGACCTCGGAGGTCATGGACTCCCCATCCCCCATGAGCTTGTGGGCGGCGGGGTTGTAGCTCACAAGGCGCATATCCGTATCTAAGAGGACAAAGCCCTCGGCCATGCTGTCGGTGATGGCCCGGAATTCCTCCTGGGAGCGCTTCAGGTCCGCCATCTGCAGGTCGATGAGCTGGCTCTGGCGGGTGAGGCGGCCCATTAAGGGCGCGATCTCCCGGTATCCCGGGCTCTGGGGGTGCTCCGGGTCAAATTCCCGGATGGGCTTTACGATGCGCTTTGATGCCCAGCCGGCGAAAAGCGCCGCCAGCGCGGCGTAGACCGAGGCCAGGGCGATAAAGGCCCCCGTGCCCAGGCCCAAAAAGGCTCCCACCGCCAGGGCCAGCCCCGCCAGGGCCGTCAAAACGATGCTCCACGCGATTCTTGTACTCATAGCTCCTCCACCTTGTACCCGACGCCCCGGACCGTCTTGATCATGTCCCCGCACCGGCCCAGCTTGGCCCGGAGGGTGCGGATGTGGACGTCCATGGTCCGGCTCTCGCCGTCAAAATCCGTGCCCCAGACGGTCTTTAAGATCCTGTCCCGGGGGAAGACCTCCCCGGGGCGGCTCATCAGGAGGCCCAGCAGCTCAAATTCCTTGTTGGTCAGCGTGACGGCCTCCCCGTCGGCGGTGACCGTGTGGGCCACGGTCGAGAGGCGCAGGGGGCCCAGGACGTACTCCTCCGGGGACCCGGGGTTGGCCCGCCTCAAAAGGGCCCGGACCCGGCTTATGAGCTCCATGATGCCGAAGGGCTTGGCGATGTAGTCGTCCGCCCCCCGGTCCAGCCCCAGGACCTTGTCGTACTCCGTGCCCCGGGCCGTCAGCATGATCACCGGCAGCTTCACCGTGTCCCGGCGGGCCCGGAGCTTTTTTAAAATCTCCAGCCCGTCCTCCTCCGGAAGCATGATGTCCAGCAGTAAAAGGGACGGCGCGCCCCGGTCCAGCTCCCGCCAGAAGTCCGAGGGCCGCTCAAACCCCCTGGCCTCCAGCCCGGAGGCGTTCAGCGCGTACTCCACAAAGCCCCGGATGCTCTCGTCGTCCTCCAGAACCCATATCACGCCCACCGCCCCCTTTCGCGTTTTTTATATAGGTATACTATACCACAGTGTACGTTAAAAGGAAAATCATAAAAATGTTAAATCTATGTAAAGTTGGGTTTTATGGAAAACGATTGCCCGGGGGGGGCAGAGGGGGGCCGGCGGGGGAAGAAGGTTGCCGCCTGAAGGCGGCGG
>CANQZF010000242.1 GCA_947628265.1 uncultured Oscillospiraceae bacterium | reverse complement strand
GCCCGGGTGACGGTGACGGAAGCCAGGTTTACCAGCCGCCCCTCCGCTAGGACGAAGAGGGTCTTCCCGTTTTTGAGGGTGTAGCCCCGCGTCACCGGGGTCCGGCCCTCGCTTGTGGAGACGGCGTTCTTTTCGAGCCACTCCACGTCCACCTCCACGTTGAAGTGTCCGGCGTTGCACAAAATGGCGCCGTCCTTCATTTTTTCAAAATGCCGCTCCGTGATGACCTTGCAGCAGCCGGTGGAGGTGACGAAGAGATCGCCATATTCGGCGGCCTCGTCCATGGTCCGGACCTCGTAGCCGTCCATCATGGCCTCCAGGGCCTTCACGGGGTCGATCTCCGTCACCGTCACCCGGGCGCCCAGGCCCTTGGCCCGCATGGCGATGCCCCGGCCGCACCAGCCGTAGCCCGCCACCACCACGTTTTTCCCGGCCACCACCAGATTTGTTGCCCGGTTGATGCCGTCCCAGACGGACTGGCCCGTGCCGTAGCGGTTGTCGAAGAAGTGCTTGCACCGGGCGTCGTTCACCGTGAGCATGGGGAATTTGAGGGCCCCCTCCCGGGCCATGGCGTGGAGCCGGATAATGCCGGTGGTGGTCTCCTCGCACCCGCCGATGACGCCGGGGAGAAGATGGCGCATATGCCGGTGGAGCATGGAAACAAGGTCCCCGCCGTCGTCGATGATGATGTGGGGCCCGAAGGAGAGAGCTTCGGCCATATGCCGGTCATACTCCTCCGCCGTGCAGCCGTAGACAGACCAGACCTGGGCCCCCTCCCGTACCAGCGCCGCCACCACGTCGTCCTGGGTGGAGAGGGGATTGCAGCCAGTGATCCGAAGGTCCGCGCCGCCCTCCATCAACACCCGGCAGAGAACGGCGGACTTGGCCTCCAGGTGCAATGAGACGGTCATTTTAAGCCCCGCGAAGGGCTTTTCGCGCCGGAAATCCTCCTCAATGGAGCTTAAAAGCGGCATAAAGCGCCTGGCCCAGGCGATCTTCTTCTCCCCGGAGGGGGCAAGGGATATGTCTCGTATCTCGCTCATAGGTCAAAATACCTCCGATTTTTCAACTATTTAAGTATTTTATCACCGCCGGCCGGGGCTGTAAAGATTAATGTTGTCTTTTGGAAACGGTTGTAGTAAAATGAACAGGCCGCGCACCGTAAGGGGAGGGGAGAGCTATGAGCGACGAGGAGCTTTTGTTTTTTGACGGCCATATGTCCGCTCTGCCCATCTATGAAAAACTGCGCTCAGAGCTCTTGCGGGCGTTCCCGGATACGAAGATCGAGGTCCGCAGGACCCAGGTGAGCTTCAAAAACCGGCATTTATACGCCTGCGCCAGCTTCCTCCCGGCAAAGCGAAAAGCGGAGCGCCCGGACCCGTACCTCACCGTCACCTTCGGCCTTGGCCGCCCGGTCTACGATGCCCGTATCGCCGTCACCACCGAGGCGGCCCCAAACCGCTGGACCCACCACGTCCTGGTGGGCGCCCCGGAGGAGATCGACGCGGGGCTTTTGACCTGGCTCCGGGAGGCCTACGACTTTTCGGAGGGGAAGAGATGAGGCGCGTCCTGGTCATCGGCCCCTCCGGGGCGGGGAAGTCCACCTTCGCCCGGGCGCTCCGGGATCGGACGGGCCTTCCACTCATTTACCTCGATATGCTCTGGCACAGGCCGGACAAAACCCACATCACCCGGGAGGAATTCGACGAAAGGCTGGCCGCGCTCCTGGAAGGGCCGGAGTGGATCATGGACGGCGACTACTCCCGGACGCTGGAAACACGGCTCCGGGCCGCGGACACCGTCTTTTTGCTGGATTACCCCGTGGAGGTGTGCCTCTCCGGGGTGGAGAGCCGCCGGGGAAAGCCCCGGGAGGACATGCCCTGGATCGAGACGGAGGAGGACCCGGAATTCACCGCCTGGATCAGGAGCTTCCCCACGGAGAAGCTGCCGGAGACCTACAAGCTGCTGAAAAAATACCGGGAGGGCCGGGAGATACACGTTTTTCACTGCCGCGAGGACGCGGATATGTGGCTGAAAGGAGCCTTTTCATGAGCTATACCTACGAATACTACAAGGCCGCCGCCGATTTCCTTTTGGACAAATTCGGCGGGAGGCCGGAGATCGGCATTATTTTGGGCTCGGGCCTGGGGCACTTCGCCGGGGAGCTTGAAAACCCCGTGACGGTGCCCTACGCCGACATCCCCCATTTTCTCCTCTCCACCGCCGTGGGCCACGCGGGGCAGATGCTCTTTGGCACCGTGGCGGGGAAAAAGGTGGTCTGTATGTCGGGCCGCTTCCACTACTACGAGGGGTACGATTTTGAGGAGCTGGCCCTGCCCGTGCGGGTCTTGAAGCTCTTAGGGGTCCGGGCGCTCATCCTCACCAACGCCGCCGGGGCGGTGAACCTCAGCTACAAGCCCGGGGACATCATGGTGATCGCCGACCACATCAAATTCATGGGCGGCTCCCCCATGCGCGGGCCCAACGTGGAGGAATTCGGGCCCCGGTTTTTCGATATGGGCTCCGCCTACACCCCCGAGCTTCGGAAGCTGGCCTTGGAGCTTGCGAAAAAATCCGCCCTCACGGTCCACGAGGGGGTCTACTGGTTCTCCCCCGGCCCCCAGTACGAGACGCCGGCGGAGATCCGGGCCATCCGCGCTTTGGGCGGCGACGCCGTTGGCATGAGCACGGTGACGGAGGCGCTGACGGCCTCCCACTGTA
>CANQZF010000241.1 GCA_947628265.1 uncultured Oscillospiraceae bacterium | reverse complement strand
ACCTCTACCGTCCACCACCCGGGCAGCGTCGCCCGAATTTATAATTCGGGCTTACGCGGAAAAAGACGCTTTTCAATACGACCACGTCCGCGCGGATATGGTTCCACCCAGATGTATCGACCACCACAGCGGGAGCCGTCCCGCCGATATAACGTAGAGACCCGAAGCTACAGAGCACCTAAAAAAGTTTTTCTTCCTTTGCTTCTTTCCATTCTTTTTCCAAAAAGAATGGAAAGAAGACTCCCCCGGCATTGCTGCCGGACTCAGCAAAAAAGCCATCCGGCTTAAGGAGGTCGCCAATGATCAAACGTACAGCCCTTGTCACCGTGGTGGGCCGCCCCAACGTGGGCAAGTCCACCCTTGTCAACGCCATGGTGGGGGAGAAGGTCTCCATCGTCACCCCCAAGCCCCAGACCACCCGCAACCGCATCTTCGGCGTGGCGGAGCGGGGGGAGACGCAGCTGGTGTTCGCCGATACCCCCGGCTTCCACAGGGCCCGGACGAAGCTGGGCGATTACATGGTCCATGTGGTGGAGGAGTCCGTGGAGGACGACGTGGACGCCATAGCCTTAGTGGTGGAGCCCGTGGCCAACATCGGCCGCCAGGAGGAGGGGCTCATCGCCAAGATAAAGCAGAGCGGCGCTCCGGCGGTGCTGGTCATCAACAAGATTGACACCGTGGAAAAGCCGCAGCTTCTGCCCGTCATCGACCTCTACGCCAAGGCCCACGACTGGGCCGCCGTGGTGCCCATTTCGGCAAGGCGGGGACAGGGCATGGACATCCTCTTCGACGAGCTTGAAAAATTTGCCAAGGAGGACCAGCAGCTCTTCCCGGAGGACATGATCACCGACCAGACCACCCGCCAGATGTGCGCGGAGATCATCCGGGAAAAGCTCCTTTTGAACCTCCAGTCCGAGGTCCCCCATGGCACGGCGGTGGAGATCACCACCTTTGTTGACCGGGACGACGGCGTCACGGAGATCACCGCCACGATCTATTGCGAAAAGGAGAGCCACAAGGGCATCATCATCGGCAAAAACGGCGATATGCTCAAATCCGTTGGCGAGAGCGCCCGGCGGGACATGGAAAAGCTCTTAGAGCGAAAGGTCTATCTCAACACCTGGGTAAAGGTGAAGGAGAACTGGCGGGACTCCGGGGCGAACCTCAGGACCTTCGGCTACACAGAATAATTTCCCTCTTATATTCCTCTTAAGAGCGCAGAAAATAATTCTGCGGCGGGGATCATGAGAGGAAAAGAAAATGGACAGTAACGGACTAATGCGTCTCTTTTGGGCCACGGGGGACATACGCTTCTTCCTGGCCGCAAAGGAGCTGGAAAAAGAGAGCGAGGAAGCCCGGACGGCGTAAGGCCGTCCGGGGGCACGGATGTACATAGAGACATTGGGGCTGGTGCTCCGGGAAACCGAATATAAGGAGTCCAGCCGCATCCTGACGGTGCTGACCTCCACCAATGGCAAGCTCACCGTTCAGGCCAAGGGCGCGAAGCGAAAGGGCAGTAAAATTTCCGCCGCCACACAGTTTCTGACTCTTTCGGAGATGACAATCTTTGAAAACCGGGACCGCTGTACCCTGACGGAGGCACGGAGCGTGGAGCTCTTCCGGGGCCTTCGGGAGGACATAGCCAAGCTCGCTCTGGGCTCCTATTTCGCAGAGCTTCTGGACAACCTCTCCGACGAGGACGCGCCCAGCCCCGAGCTTTTGTCCCTGGGACTCAACGCGCTCTACGCCGTCTCCAACTCCCTCAACTCCGACGCCATCGTGAAGGCGGCCTTCGAGCTGCGGCTTATGTGCTTTGCCGGGTTTGAGCCCAGGCTGGAGCGCTGCGCCGTCTGCGGAAAGGAGAGCCCCGTCGCCCCGGCGCTGTCTCTCACCGGCGGGACCCTCTGCTGCGCCTCCTGCAAGCCGGAGGGGGAGGCGTGCCTTTCGCTTACCCCGGGGACCCTGGACGCCATGCGCCACATCGTCTCCGCCGACCCCAAAAGGCTCTACTCCTTTAAGGTGGGGGAGCGGACCGAGCGGGAGCTTGCCCGGGTCTGTGAGGCGTATCTGCTGACCCAGCTGGGCCGGGGCTTCGGGACGCTGGATTTTTATCACACCGTCATGTGACGGGAAAGGAACGACTATGGATTTTGAACTTGGCTTCGGTACCGGCACGCAAAAGCTGACGGTGCCGGAGGAAAACCTTCTGGGCGTCCTGACGCCCAACGACGTGCCCCGGGAGCTTGTGGGGGAGGCGGAGGTTCTCCGGGCCCTCCAAAGCCCCATCGGCACGCCCCGGCTCCGGGACATCGTAAGGCCGGGGGAGAAGATCGCCGTCGTCACCAGCGATGTGACCCGCCCCATGCCCACCTACAAGGTGATGCCCGCCCTTTTAGACGAGCTCTACGCCGCCGGGGTGAGGCCGGAGGACATTACCCTCGTCTTTGCCCTGGGCAGCCACCGGCGTGAGACCGAGGAGGAGCGCCGGCATCTGGCGGGGGAGCGGGCTTGGGGGGAGATCGCCTGTATCGACTCCGACCCGGAGGACTTCGTACATATGGGCGTCACCTCCCGGGGAACGCCGGTGGATATCTTCACCCCCGTGGCGCGGGCCGACAGGCGGATCTGCCTGGGGAACATCGAGTTTCACTACTTCGCGGGCTACTCCGGCGGGGCCAAGGCCATCATGCCCGGGGTCTCCACCCGCGCCGCCATCCAGGCCAACCACTCCCGCAT
>CANQZF010000240.1 GCA_947628265.1 uncultured Oscillospiraceae bacterium | reverse complement strand
AAAATCAGCTGGCTTTGAAGGCCGCAAAGCGGCCTTCAAATGCCAATTAGGTACGTGCGATCCCGCACGGTTGCATCGTACAGTTTTATGTGGCATGATGCCAATTTAGGAAGGCATTGAAAAAATCAAAATATGTGGGGGTGCAGAGAATGAAAGATACCACTAAAGAAACCGGCATAAGAGCGATCATTTCCCTCGCTATATTCGTAGGGATCTACTTCTTATCCGGGCCAATTATTGGCTGGACACAATATGATATGTATCTGAAGAGTATTGAGTTCTTGACTGCTGTGATCGGCGCGGGGTGTTATTGGATAGGAAGTAATAAGCGTTGACTTTTTGAATGGACGGAAAGCTGAAGATCAAACACCCCAGCCGTAGGCCCGATGCTTTGGTAGCACAAAAGAGAATTGGGAGATCGACAAAAGGTAATTTTCGCGACGTACATGCCGCCGTGAAAATTATTGAATTTTCGTTTTTTGACGAGCCGGGGCAAGTTAAATTGAGTTTCCTATTGAATTTGCGAAAAAGCGTGGTATAATATTTGCGAAATTAAAAATAGGAGGTCATTTTTATGACATTTACGAAAGATACCATCGTGGCCGAGGTCATGATGAAGGCCCCCCAGGCCCAGCCCTTCTTCCTGAATATCGGTATGCACTGCCTGGGCTGCGCCCTTGCCACCGGCGAGACCATCGAGCAGGCCTGCAACGCCCACGGCGTGGATGCCGACTCCTTCCTGGAGGAGCTCAACGACTTCCTGGCGTCTGAAGCGTAACAGCGTACAAAAGGCGGACGGGCGTCCGCCTTTTGGTTTATATGGTGGAAAAATGATCAAGCTGTCACCAAGGCTCGCCTCCGTGGCCCGGCTCACCGGGGCGGGGGAGAGCGTCATCGACGTGGGCACGGACCACGGGTATCTGCCCGTATTTTTCGCGGAGAACCGGCTTTTTAAAAAAATCGCCGCCTCGGACATAAACGAAGGCCCCCTCCAAAGCGCTAAGAGCTCCGCCCGGGAATACGGCGTGGAGGATAAGATCGATTTTTACCTCTCCGACGGCCTCCGGGACGTGCCGGGGAGCTTTGAGACCGTGGTCATCGCCGGTATGGGCGGGGAGACGATGGTTGACATAATATCTAACTGCCCCTGGATAGGCGGCGCGCGGCTCGTTTTGCAGCCCCAGAGCAAGATCCCGGAGCTGGAGAGGTGCCTTAACGCCCTGGGGTTTATCTGTGAACGGGCCGTTCTCACGGAGGACGCCGGAAAGCTCTACGCGGCGTTCTCCTGCCTCGCGGGGGAGGGCGGCGTCGATCTTCTCCGGGCGCTGACGGCGAGCCGGGATCCGCTCTTGGAAAAGTGCCTGGAAAAAGAGGAAAAACGGCTCCTCCGGGCCGCCTCCGGCATGGAGCGGGGCGGACGGCAGGGGAGCGGGGAATACGAAAAGCTCCTTGGGGAGCTTAAAAGGATCAAGGAAGGCTTGAGGGAGGTCAAAACATGGCAAAGGTAAGCGAACTTTTCGACGTATTAAACGAGCTGGCCCCGGTGGAGGGGAAGCTGGGCGACGACAATGTGGGGCTCTTAGTGGGCTCCTGGGAGGACGAGGTGGAGCGGGTCCTGGTGGCCCTGGACATCACCTCGGAGGTCATCGAGGAGGGGAAGCGGCTGGGGGCGGACCTCATCGTCTCCCACCACCCCATGTTCTTCGGCCTTCGGAACGTCACGGACTCGGACACCACCGGCGCGCGGGCCCTGAAGCTGGCCCGGTCCGGCATGAGCGCCATCTGTATGCACACGAACCTGGACGTGGCCCCCGGCGGCGTCAACGACGCCCTCTCGGAGGTTTTGGGCATCGAGGACACGGAGACCTTCGGCCCGGAGGCATGCGGCAGGGTGGGCTTTGTTCCCGAGCAGAGCCTTTTTGACTTTATGGCCCATGTGAAAGAGGCCTTGGGCGCGGGCGGCCTTCGCTATGTGGACGCGGGGCGGAGCGTTCACAGGGTCGCGGTCCTGGGCGGCGCGGGCGGCGGCGACATGACGGACGCCTTCTCCGCCGGGGCGGACACCTACGTCACCGCAGACGTGAAGCACCACCAGTTCATCGACGCTCAGGAGCTGGGGATGAACCTCATCGACGCGGGGCACTTCTCCACGGAAAACGTGGTGGTCCCGGTGCTGGCGGAGCTTCTGGAGGACGCCTTTCCGGGGCTGGAGGTCACGATCTCCCGGGTCCACCACCAGCCGGAGCGGTTTTTCTGAGGGGGTCAGACCATGATCTTGGCAGTGGACATCGGCAACACCCATATATGCCTTGGCTGTATGCGGGGCATCGAGATCGTCCGCATGGCGCGGCTCACCACCAATAAGCTGAAAACGGAGTTTGAGTACGCTGCGGACATCCGCCACTTTCTGGAGTTTTTTGACCTGGACGCCGCCTTGCTGGAGGGGGCCATCGTCTCCTCCGTGGTGCCGCCTTTGACCGCCGCCTTCGCCAAAGCGGTGGAGCTGGCCGCCGGAGTGCGGCCCCTCATTTTGGGGAAGGGCGTCAAGACCGGGGTCAACATCCTCATCGATGACCCGGCACAGACCGGCGCGGACCTGGTGGCGGCGGCGGCGGGGGCGCTGAGGCTCTACGCCCCGCCCCTCATCCTCATCGACATGGGCACGGCCACGACTATTTCCGTCATCAACAGCGCCGGCTCCTTCATCGGCGGCGCCATCGGCCCCGGCGTGGCGCTGGGCCTCGCGGCGCTGA
>CANQZF010000239.1 GCA_947628265.1 uncultured Oscillospiraceae bacterium | reverse complement strand
TGGTGCGCGCCGTCTCGGTCTGCTGACGCCAGACCCGCTCCCACTGCTCCTCCCCCGGGTGGACGAAGCCGTTATCGTCCCTGGGGAGGTCCGGGAAGTCGGTGTAGAGCAAAAACCCGTCCAGGGCCACCTCCACGCCGTCCTGGTAGCTCATCCACGTAAGCTCCGCCTGGGGGATGTCCTCCGTCATGACGCGGGTTATGCGCACGGCGCGGGTGTCCTCCGGCAGCTGAATGTAGTACCAATTCTCAAAGACCGGCTCATAGGGGCCCGCGCCCTCGTCCGTCAGCACCTCATAGCGCCAGCCGAAGCGGCGCTCCTCGGTGTCCCCCAGGGCCAGGTCGGTCTTTTCCGTGACGCTCAAAAGGGAGAAGACGACTAAAATCAGCGCCGCCACAGCCAAGACCGCCGCCGCGCCCGGAATATACCGCCATCTGGACCTTTTCTTCATCCCTCTCCCCCTTTTCTCTCTCCCCGGACAGGCCGGGGCGTTTTTACTTTCTCTTGCAACGGATGTCCGCCGCGCCGGAGCCGGACCACTCCATCAAAAGGCGGCTGTACTCCTGGGTACACATCCCGTAGTGGTACCGGCGGTCCCTGTTCCTGTAGGGGCAGGCGTCGCAGCGGTTCAAACGCGCGAAGTCCTCCGCCACCGCAGAAAAGCTCCTCCCGCCCAGGCCGCCGGTGACGCCGGAGAGCTCCTCCTCCCGCAGGATCTTATCCTCCATTATACCACCTCTCTCCGCGTACTGTCTCCTAATTTTTTCCGCGCTTTTTTGGCGGCGGTATTCACTGTAGTTCTTTAAAGCTCATGCCCTTGGGGCACACGATGTCCAGCTTCGTGCCGTCGGTGACCGCGTCGAACTCTTCGATCCAGCCGTCCAGAGCCATATGGCAGAACTTGTCCTTCTTCGGACAGCTCAGGCATTGATACGCCACGTGCTCCCACATCTCGTCCCTGTCCATCATCATGCCGCCGTTGACGCCGGAGAGCTCCTCCGGGTCCAGCGTCTTGTTCTCCAACGCTTCATTGGCCGCGTTATTCATAGCTCTCCTTTATAGATCTCCGTATAGCTCAATAGGCCCTTGGGGCACACCACGTCCAGCTTCGTGCCGGGTTTCGCCGCCTTGAACTCCGCGTTCAGGCGGTCCAGAAGCGCCTTGCAGGTTTCGTCGTTATAGTCGCAGCCCAAGCACTGATACACCACATGGTTCCACATCTCGTTCTCGGTCATCATTATGCCGCCGCTGACGCCCTTCAGCGCCTCCGGATCCAGCGTCTTGTTCTCCAAGGCTTTATCGTCTATGTTATCCATTGTTCACTGTTTTCCTTTACAATTATAATTTCAAAAGGCCCTTAGGACACTCGAAGTCCAGCTTCGTGCCGTCGGGGCTGGCGTTGAACTGGTCGATCAGGCCGTTCAGCAGCGCCATGCAGCTTTCGTCGCGCTCCCCGCAGCGTAAGCATCGATACACCACGTCATCCACCATCTCGTTCTCGTCCATCATCACGCCGCCGCTGACGGCCCTCAGCGCCTCCGGGTCCAGCTCCAATTTGCGGGTCTTCTTTTCCTCGGTCACGGCTCCTCCTTATCCTTATTTTCGCCGAACTGCTTTTTTACCCAGTCCCAGGCGTTTTGTGCCATATCTTTACTTGACCCCTTTCCTTCTCCGCCGGTGACGGCCTCAACGGTGTCGTCCTCCAGAGCGGCATCCTTTTGCATGGGGGCTGCGCCATGCGGGAATTTTTTCTCGTTCATGGCTGCACCTCCACCAGCGTCGAACCCTCGACGCGGAATTGGCGGTTGCACCCCATACACACTGCGTTGTCTCCCGAGATGCTGACATCCTCCCCGCAGACGGGGCAATGCACCGGCTCGCGGGACTGGTCAAATCTTGGTTTTATAAACTCCGGCACTCCCCCGGAAACGCTCTCCAGAGTGTCTTCCTGCTCAGGCGGGAACCCCCCCGCTGGTAATTATTGGTATATTTCATTCTTATGGCTCCTCCTTATCCTTATTTTCGTCGAATTGCTGATTTAGCCAGTCCCAGGCGTCATTTTGCCATTCTTTCGATGCCTTTGCTTTCGTCCCGCCGGTGACGGCCTCAACGGTGTCGTCCTCCAGGGCGGCGTCCTTCTGCCGGGGGGCCGGGCCACGCGGGAATTTCTTCTCGTTCATGGCTGTTCCTCCACAAAGGTCGTGCCGTCCAGCCTGAGCCAGCGTCCGCAGCCGGGGCACTGCATCCTCCCGGGAAAAACTCTGCGGATGTCGCCGGCGTTGTTTGTGAAATCATACCCGCAGACGGGACAAATGTAACTTTTTTCTTTTGAGCCGTAGGCCGACCTTTTAAAAGTCAATCCTCCGGAAACGCTCTCCAGAGTGCCCTCCTGCTCAGGTGGGACCCCCCCCGCAGGAATTTTTTGGTATCAGACATTTTTCTATTCTCCTTTAGTCCCTCCCCGCTTAGGCGGGGAAATATAAATGAAATCATGCGGCGAAGCCGCAACCTTTTTGCCCTCCCCGCTTAGGCGGGGAGAAATATAAGTGAAATCATGCGGCGAAGCCGCAACCTTTTTGCCCTCCCCGCAGGGCGGGGAGGGGCAGGGGTGAGGTGAGAAGCCGAAAGTTTTTGAGTACTCAGATAATCGCACCCTCTCACCTCATCCGTCGCTACGCGCCACCTTCCCCGCCCTGCGGGGAAGGCTAAAGAGGGTGCGGCCCTCCGGGCCGCTGATTAAATTTCGCGGCGAAGCCGCAACCT
>CANQZF010000238.1 GCA_947628265.1 uncultured Oscillospiraceae bacterium | reverse complement strand
ATCATCATCGTCTGCCCCACCTACAACAACACATCCCCGGAGGACAGCGCCAGCTTCTCGTTAGCTCTGCAATTAAACCGGAACCTCCACAACGAGCTTGTGAACGACCTTCTCCCGGCGGTGGAGGGCAAGTACAGCACCTACGCCGAGGGCACGTCGGCCTCGGAGCTCATGGCCGCCCGGGACCACCGGGGCTTCGGGGGCTTCTCCATGGGGAGCGTGGCCACCTGGCGGACCTTTGAAAATTGCATGGACTACTTCCATTACTACCTCCCCATGAGCTGCGGGACCAGTCTGGACGACGAGAACATCTTCGCCGCCGCCGAGGGGAGAGGGCCGGAGGACTTCTTTGTTTTCATTATGACCGGCACCGATGATTTTGCCTATTCCTATGTGGAGAACAGGGTCGAGAAAATGCGCAATTCCGATTTGTTTACCGAGAACGTCAACTTTGCCTACCGGGTGAAGGAGGGCTACACCCACGGGGGACTTTCGTCTATGGAATACACCTACAACGGCCTCAAAGCGTTTTTCGGAGGGAAAAAGCCCTCAACTTCCGTTACATCCGCAGCGTATACTACGGACACACCCATCAAGGACGTGATCTCGGACCCGGTGTTCGGCGATTACGGGCGGCTTATCTTCCCCGTGGACGAGGGGTACTGGAGCGGAAATACCCTTGGGCAGCTGCGCCTCACCTGGTATAACTACATCGACCCCGACAAGACGGTGGAGGTCTGCAATTATATGAAGGACCACGCCGCTGCGGGGGACGTGATCTTCTACGACATCTACACGGAGGATGAGAAAGCCGCCGACCCCGAAAAGCGCGATACGGGTCTTTTCTTCTTCAAGGGCGAACCGGGGGCCAGATTTGCTATCTGTAACGCGGGAGGGGGCTTCGCATACGTGGGGGCCATGCACGACAGCTTCCCCCACGCCCTGGAGCTCTCCAAGATGGGCTACAACGCCTTCGCCCTCATCTACCGCCCCGGCTGGGACACGGCGACAGAGGACCTGGCCCGGGCCGTCAGCTTCATCTTCGATCACGCCGAGGAGCTGGAGGTGGACACCTCCTGCTACTCCGTCTGGGGCGGCAGCGCCGGGGCGAGGATGGCAGCCGATCTTGGCACCTACGGTCCGGGATATTTCGGCGGCGAGGACCTCCCCAGGCCCGGAGCCGTCATCATGCAGTACACCGGCCACACGGACTATTCCGAGTTTGACCCGCCCACCTACGTCTGCGTGGGCACCTCGGACGGAATCGCAAGTTGGCGCACTATGCGAGCGCGTTTAAATGCCATGTCGGCCCTCGGCATCCCCACGGAGTTTCACGCCTATGAGGGTCTTCCCCACGGCTTCGGCCTAGGCACCGGCACCGCAGCGGAGGGGTGGATAAACGACGCCATTGCTTTTTGGGAGGATCAGATGTAAGATAGTCCCAAACCAACAGAAAGCGGGGCCGCACTTATGTTTTTCGTACTGATGATCACTGTGATACTTTTGGCGCTTGTGGGGCTTGTGTATCTGCTGACGAGATTTCGGAAATTCGCCTCCGTCAAGCGCCTGACCGAAAAAAGAACCTGGCTGCGGTGGGGCGTCCCCCTGGCGGCGCTGGCGGTCATTGTCGTCTTCGGGTGGCTCGACTTTCTGGACACGGCCATCGCGGTCCTGCACCTGACGCTTTTCTGGGCGCTGGCGGAGCTTTTGGGGCTTATCCTCCGAAAGCTCACCGGCAAACGGCCCCGGTTTTACTGGCAGGGGGCCCTGGCGCTCCTTGTGACGGCGGCGTATCTGGGCGCGGGCGCGTTTCTCAACTACCATGTCTTCGAGACGCGCTACGAGCTGACGACGACAAAGGCGCTTGGCACGGAGCGGCTTCGTGTGGCGCAAATTTCCGACTCCCACATCGGCACAACCTTCGACGGGGAGGGCTTCGCGCGGCATCTGGAGCGCATTGAGGCCGCGAACCCCGACCTTGTAGTTATCACCGGGGACTTTGTGGACGACGACACCACCCGGGCCGATATGATCGCCGCCTGCGTAGCCCTGGGGAAGCTCCAAACGACCTACGGCGTCTACTTCGTCTTCGGGAACCACGACAGGGGCTATTTTGGGACCCGGGATTTCACCGGGGAGGACCTCATAGCGGAGCTTGAGCGCAACGGGGTGCGGGTCTTGGAGGACGAGACGGTGGAGATCGGGGAGCACATTCTTCTCATAGGCCGCCGTGACCGGCAGGACCCGGGCCGCGCGGAGGCTTCCCAGCTTACGCAAGGCGCGGACGCCTCAAAATACATCATCCTGCTGGACCACCAGCCCAACGACTTTGACGCGGAGGCGGAGGCGGGGGCGGACCTGGTGCTCTGCGGCCACACCCACGGCGGGCAGATGTTCCCCCTGGCACCCATCGGGGTGGCCATCGGCGCCAACGATCTTGCCTACGGACTGGAGACCCGGGGCGGCACAACCTTCATCGTCAGCTCCGGCATCTCCTGCTGGGCTGTGAAGTTCAAGACCGGGACATACTCGGAGTTCGTAATCGTGGATATTTTGGAAAGAGAAGCAACGCAATGAAACGGAGCTTGATGCTTATCCTTATCTTTGCCCTCGTCCTGACGCTTGCCTCCTGCGGCGGCGAAGACGGCGGGGACACGGAGCCCTTTATGGACGGGAGCGAGAAGGTCTTAGTGGTGTGGTTTTCCGCCTCCGGCAATACGGACGCGGTGGCCGGGACCATCGCGGAGACTTTGGAGGCCGACACCTT
>CANQZF010000237.1 GCA_947628265.1 uncultured Oscillospiraceae bacterium | reverse complement strand
TTGCCAAGGTAGATTCCCGTCAGGGTGTCCTCCCCCGCGCCGTCCCAGAGGCCCCTGCGGGGGCGGGTCTCGTCCTTCACGGTGAGGTGGTAAAATTTATCCCCCAGGGCCGCCGCGATGGCGTCCGTGTCGATGCCGTCGGAGAAGCCGCCCTTCAAAATGAGCCGCGCCACGTCCATGGGGTACCCCTCCCCCACGGCGGCGGTGGCGGCGGCGAGGGCGTCGGAGGCGTCGGAGAGGTCGGCCTCGATGATCCTATACTGTCTTTTGGCCATGGGCTTGAAATCCAGCTCGCACTGGCCCTTGCCCACGCCGCCCACAAGGACCCCCTTGGGCCCCAGCTCGTCAAAGCCCCGCCCCTCCAGGCACCCGGGGTAGGCGTACCAGGTATTTCCGGCCTTTTTAAGGCCGGAGAAGGCGTGGACGTGGCCCAGGGCCAGATAGTCGAGGCCGGAGCGGGCGATGTCCTCCTCGGAAATGGCGTTGTAGCGGGACGCGGAGGCGAGATCGGCGTGGAGCACCATGAGCTCTATATAATCGCTCTTCCCCACGGAGAAATTGCGCAAAAGCGGCTCGCACCCGGCGGAGGTGAAGCCCGCGCCCCACACCCGGACCCCGAGGTCCGGAAGCTCCACGGCGCGCAGCTGGGAGGTCTTGAAAATATGTACGTTTTCCGGCAGCTCCATGAACGCGTAGGGCGAGCGGGAGGTATAGTAGTCGTGGTTGCCCGGGGCGATGAACACCTGGGCGCGCATCCCGGAGAGCACCCGGGTCAGCGTCTGGGTGGTCTCCCAGTACCCGGCGCCGGTGTCAAAGAGGTCCCCGGCCAGAAGCACGATGTCCGCCCCCTCGGCCTCGGCGGCCAGGGCGTCCAAAAGCTCCCTCTGCTCCCGCCGGCGCTGGACGGCCTTCTCCTCCGGCAGGGAGGCGAAGGGGGAGTCCATATGGAAATCCGCCGCGTGGAGAATTTTGATCATCTTTTTCACCTCCAAAAGGGTGGATCATGTCACATCAGGGGGGCCACGATCTTCAAAAGGCTCCCGAAGAATTTGACCCGGAGCTTCTCATGGGCCGCGTCCTCCCGGGTCACCCGGTGGGACTTGGCCAGGGTGTCGGCAAAGTCCGCCTTGATGTCGGAAAGCGCCGGGACGCCGCACAGCAGCGCCGCGCACTCAAAGTGGTGGTAGAGGCTGCGGTAGTCGAGGTTGATGGTCCCCACCACGCCCATCTTGTCGTCCTGGAGGAAGACCTTGGCGTGGATGAAGCCCGGGGTGTACTCGTAGAGCTTGACGCCGGCCTCCAGAAGCTCCTTGTAGTGGCTCTTGGCCAGCCAGAAGGCGTATTTCTTGTCCGGGATGTGGGGCAGGATGATCCGCACGTCCACGCCCCGCTTGGCCGCCGACGTCAGGGCCATGACAGTCTCGCCGTCCAGGATGAGGTAGGGCGTCATGATGTGGACGTAGTCCCGGGCCGTGTTGATGAGGTGCAGATAGACCTCCTCCCCCACCCGCTCGTTGTCCATGGGGCTGTCGCCGTAGGGGATCACCACCCCCGACGCCTCCACGCGGATGTCCTCCGGCGCGGGCAGATACTGCTCAAAGAAGCACCCCCCGGCGGACTCGGAACTCTGCCACATCTGCAAAAACATGAGAGTGAAGGAGCGCACCGCCTCGCCACGGACCATGATGGCCGTGTCCTTCCAGTGCCCGAAGCGCAGCTTTTCGTTGATATACTCATCGGCCAGGTTCACGCCCCCCGTAAAGGCCACCCGCCCGTCCACCACCATGATCTTCCGGTGGTCCCGGTTGTTGTAGTGGGTGGAGACGAAGGGCCGCACCGGGGCGAACATCTTGCACTTGATGCCCCGGGCCTCCAGCTCCTTGGGATAGGAGTAGGGCAGATCCCCGAAGGCGCAGGTGCCGTCGTACATGAACCGCACCTCCACCCCGGACTTGGCCTTCCGGGTCAAGATCTCCAAAATCGTGTCCCACATCCGGCCCGGGGAGACGATGAAGTACTCCATGAAGATGAATTTCTCCGCCGCCTCCAGCTCCCGGACCATGGCCTCAAACTTCTTCTCCCCAACGGGGAAATATTCAACGTCCGTGTTCACATAGGGCGGGAAGGCCGCCCGGTCCCGGAGGTACACGGCGATGGAGGCGGCGTCCGGGTCGGTGTTCTTGAGCGCCCGGGTCAGGTCCTCCGCCTCGCTCTTGGGGTGGATGGGGAAATAGGGCATGGTCTCCGCGATGCACCGGGAGACGGACTTCTGAACGGTCCTGTGGCCCACGTCCAGCTTTATGAAGATATAGAGCGGTATCCCCACCACCGGCACCAGCGCCACCACGAAGCACCATGTCAGCTTCACTGTGGGGTCGGAGCGGGAGTTGATGATGTAGATGAGCATCACCGCCGCAGCCAGGGCGGAGCCCAGGTGGATGTAGTCCCCCAGCATCTCAAAGCCCCAGAAGAGGAGCCCCAGCTGCGCCAGCAGGAGCACCGCGATGAGGAACGTGCGCCCGGTCACCACCGTCAGGAACCCGCGCTTGATTTTCTTCTTGTTGTCCGTAATCACAGGGGCCGACATAGCGCACCTCCGAAAAAATACTTATTCTATTTTATTATAACACACAGTGCCAAAACTTCAAACACTTTTTGACAAAAAGCGGGAGAAAAAGCCGTGGCCCTCCGGGGGTCTTCAAAAGGATGCCGCCCTTTGGGCGGCGAGATCTACTTTCCCATCTTTTGTCCCGCCAAAAGATGGGAAA
>CANQZF010000236.1 GCA_947628265.1 uncultured Oscillospiraceae bacterium | reverse complement strand
CCGTAAAAGCATTTGAGGGACGCGATGGAGCGGGCCACGGTGGAGGAGGACTTCCCCTCCTCATTGAGCCAGTCCACGTAGGTGAGAATGGTCTGCCTGTCGGCCTTGAGGAGCCCGGTGGACCCTTCCTTCGCCAGATACTCGGAAAACTGGTGGACATCCCGGACATAAGAGAGATATGTGTTGGCGGACACGCGCCGCTCGTCGCGAAGATAGCGCTCAAAGCCGTCTATGTAGTTCTCTTCAGGCACATGGCCACCTTCTTTCGTCTATAGCTATGGGAAAATGGGGAGCGCGGAGACGCCGTAGGATAAGACGGCCCTCTCCCCGAGCGCGAGGAGCACAAGAAAAAGAAAAATCACGATGGAACGGATAAAATACGGTTTCGAGTAGATCCCAAACCCGGAGGGGGCGATAAGGAAGAGCCCGGAACGGGTAAGCTCCAGGGACGCGCCCAAGGCGTCCGCCGCCATGAGAAAAAAGAGCGGAATGGAAAAAAGTGAGGAAAGACCAAGGATAAGCGCGCCCGCGATGGCTCCGTCAGATGAGTAGAGCCGTACCAGCACAGCCATCGTGAAGGACAGCGTAAAGCCCCGGACAAAGGACAAAATGGGAATACCGAAAACGCCCAGCATGGAAAAACCCAGGAGAAAAACAAGAATGTGGTATTTTGCCAGCCACCAGAAAAGGGCCGCGAGATCCGTACCTGCCTCTCCCCCCTTGAGGGAGTCAAAATACCCCGAAAGGATCTCCCCCGACACGCCGCTCTTGGAAAAGGCGGACGAGGAGCCGGTCCCGGCCACGACGCCAAGCACAAAAGCCACGGCGCAAACGCCAAAAACCGGCACCCAGGAGGGGCAAACAGAGGCTATGGAGGACATGACTTTTCTTTTGTTCATTCAAAACTCACCCCAATCATACTATTCGGGTGAGCCAGAAAAGATGTCCAAACGCTGGTAATTTATGAAGCCTCTATATAATAATACATCTGGAATAAATAATCAATAGCAAAATAAAAATTTGTGAATTATGCACATAAATTATGTTAACATCATTATGTAAACTGCATAAACCGCTGCTGCCCCAACCCCTTGAAAAATCCTGCTTTTTCACTATATTTAGGTTTACATATTCATGTGCACACAACATCTTGGTAATCATTTGACGCTTATGTAAACTTTGCCCTCTGATTACAATAAGTAATCAGAGGGCCTGTCAAAATGCCGGTTTATCTTCTTGAGCGCCGTTTCCGGGACTTCACCGCCCCCACCAGGGCGGCGGCCAGGAGCATGGCGGCGGACACGCCGATGTCGAGGCTGTCCGGCTTTACGGAGCCCGCCGATGCAAGGCCGATGATGAGCCGGACAAGAATCGCCGCCAGCGCCACCCCAAGACACGTGGGAAGCGGCGCTTTACGCGTCCAGAGCCGCGCGATTAACGCCCCGGCGCAGGAGGCCGCGAACGCCGCCGTCACCACCATGGGCCCCTGGGCGCTCTCCCCTACCCTTCCCGACGCCACCAGCAGCGCCGGGAGCGCTATGAGACATACGGAAAGAAGCGTCGTGGCCGCCGCGCCTATGATTGCGCCCATGGCGGCGCGCCTCATCCCGTCTGTCCTGTCGTTTTTACCCATAGAATAACCCTCCCCGAGAACAAGCCTTCAGTAGACTTTATTCCCGGGGAGGGTCAAAAATACCTATTATACGGAGTTTCAGCTGCTGGCCTTTTCGTCGGGCTCCTCGGCGTCCTTACCCACGGAGGAGATACCCCACTTGGCGATCTTGATGCGGACCCGGTCCTCGCCGGTCTCAAAGGTCACGAAATCGCCGGAGACGTTGACCACCTTGCCCACCATGCCGCCGATGGTGGTGATGTTGTTGCCCACGGTCAGGGAGCTGCGCATCTCCTCGTTCTTCTTCTTGCGCTTCTTCTCGGGCCGGATCATGAAGAAATAGAACACCAGGATGATGACCGCAAGATAGATGACGATGGTGCCGATGCCAAACCCGGCCATGCCGGTTCCACCCTCGGTCCCCGTGGCGCCCTCGCCGGCGGCGGCCTCTCCGCTTGTGGTTCCGGCGGGGACGCACCCGGCCAGCACGGCGGCGATGAGGCACACGCACATGACGATAGCTAAAATTCTTTTGAGCTTATTCTCTTTAGAAAACATTTTTTACCTCCAAAAGTTCGGATAAGTACAATATATTATAACCGCACTGATTGCCAAATGCAAGAATTATTTGCCGTTTCCGCTATATTCTTGTTCCAAGCACCTGGGAATAGCGGGCGCGGAAGTCCTCGAAGGTCCCCTCCTCCAGGCTTTTCCGGATGCGGGCCATGAGATTATTATAAAAATAGAGGTTGTGGGCCACCGCCAGACGAAGACCCAAAATCTCCCCGGCGGCAAAGAGGTGCCGTATATAGCTTCTGGAGTAGGTCCGGCAGACCGGGCAGCTGCACTCCGGGTCCACGGGGCGCTCGTCCCGGGCGTACTTCTCGTTTTTGATATTGATGACCCCGTCCCAGGTGAAGAGGTGCCCGTGGCGTCCGTTGCGGGCCGGCATGACGCAGTCAAAGAAGTCGATGCCCCGGTGGACCCCCTCGATGATGTTGGAGGGCGTCCCCACGCCCATGAGGTAGCGGGGCTTGTCCTTGGGCATGTGCTCCTCCACGGCGTCGATGGTGTCGTACATCTCCTGGGTGCTCTCCCCCACCGCGAGGCCCCCGATGGCGTAGCCGGGCAGATTAAGCTCCGCGATGGCGTCCATG
>CANQZF010000235.1 GCA_947628265.1 uncultured Oscillospiraceae bacterium | reverse complement strand
GGAACGCCATGCTGGAGGCGGACAAGGTGGTGCGCATCGGCACCTCGCCCATGATGCCCGCCCAGATGCTCATGGACTTGTGGCCCCGCATCCACGAGTACTGCGCCGACGTGAGCTTCAAGCTGGTGCCCTTCGAGAACACCCAGGACAACGCCGTGGAGATATTGAAAAATCTGGGTCAGAACATCGACGTGGTGACCGGCTTCCCGGACGAGCTTCTCATGAAAAGCCGAAACTGTCAGGGACTTGTCATCACTATGGAACCCATTTGCTGCGCCGTGTCTATCTATGACCCCTTGGCATCAAAGGACAGCCTTGCGGTGGAGGACCTCTACGGCCGGAGCCTCCTCATGGCAAAGCGGGGCTGGTGCCGGAATATGGACGAGCTGCGCCGGGACCTCCGGGAGAACCACCCGCAGATCGAGATCGAGGACTTCGACTATTACAGCATCGACATCTTCAACCAGTGCGAACAGCGCCGGGGCGTTCTGACCGTCATCAAGAGCTGGAACGTGGTCCACCCGCTTTTAAAGGTCATTCCCGTCCAATGGGAGCACAAGATGCCCGTGGGCATTCTCTACTCCCCGGAGCCCTCCGAGACGGTGGCCCGGTTCATGGAGGCCCTGGGAAAGGTACTTGCGGAAAATCAGTTATAACCTTAAGTAAGAATCAGATAACCAATCGAGACTTCTCACGAGGTCTCGATTTTTTTATAATGATTGTCATAAGGTGTAAAAGGAGGACTGCTCCATGAGGAAAACAGCCGCGTTACTGCTCGCGCTTGTTCTCGCCCTCTCCCTGGCCGCCTGTGGAGGGGCAGGGGAAACAGAAAACAACGATACGGTCCCCGGACCGCAGGAAAGTACGGAGCCGACCCAAAGCGATGGACCGGCCCAAAGCGATGGGCCGTCAGGCGAGGCCGCCGAGCCGCCAGCTCCTGACGCTGACGCCCAAGTCGAGGCGCCCGGCAGCGGCCCCGCAGACGCCTCCCACATCACCTCTGTTGAAGGCGTTCCTTTGATCACCCTCAACAACGGCGTGCAGATGCCCCAGTTCGGGCTTGGCACCCAGATCCAGAGCCTGGAGAACGGCGACCTGGGCGTGCTCAACGAGACCTCCCGCGAGGCTGTGGCGGCGGCGCTGAGGTCCGGCTACCGCCACCTGGACGACGCCCACGGGTATCTTCAGGAGCGCGGCGTGGGTCAGGGCATCCGGGACAGCGGCGTGCCCCGGGAGGAGATCTGGATCACGGACAAGCTGTGGCCCAGCGAGTACGGCGACGCCTACAACGCCATCAATGGGATGCTGGAGCGGCTGGGCGTTGAATACCTGGACCTAGTCTATCTCCACCACCCGGCAGGGGACATCGACACCATCGTGGCGGCCTGGAAGGACATGGAGCGGGCCTATCGGGAAGGCAAGATACGGGCCCTGGGCATCAGCAACTTCGACAACCGCATGGATGCCTTCAACGCCATCATGGAGCAGGAGATAAAGCCCCAGATCATGCAAATCGAGTGCCACCCCTTTGCCCAGCGGCGGGAGACACGGGAGCTTGCGGAGCGGTACAACATCCAGGTGGAGTGCTGGTATCCCCTGGGCCACGGGGACCAGCGGCTCCTGAACGCGCAGATCCTGGAGTCCATCGCGGCCGCCCATGACAAGAGCGTGGTGCAGATCATCGTCCGCTGGCATATCCAGGAGGGCTTTTCGGTGATCCCCGGCTCCACAAACCCTGACCACATCCAGGAGAACATCGAGATTTTCGACTTTGAGCTGACGGACGAGGAGATGGAGCTGATCCGCGCCATGGACCAGGGCGAGTCGGGGCGGTATTTCAACATCAATTACGACTTCATGGGTGGAATGTTCAACGGCGCTCCCAGAGAGTGGGAGGGCGACTTTGCGTAAGGAGGTAGCTATGGACAGACCGAGAGTGATATGTCACATGCTGATGTCCCTGGACGGAAAAATCGACGGGCGGTACTTCGCCCTGCCGGAGACGCGGCCGGGGCTTCGGAAATACGGGGAGTTGCGGGGATTTTACGGCTGTTCCGCCACGATTTACGGGACCACCACGGCGGCGGAGGGGTACGCGGACGGATATGTCTACGTCTCCGACCTGCCGGAGGGGAGTGCGGAGGCGCCAGGGCCGGTCTACGTGGGCGAGAGCGGCGCGGAAAGCTTCATCGTCGCCATGGACCCGGAGGGGACGCTTAAATGGAGTGGCAAATTTGTGGAGAAAAAGGGCCGCCCCAAGGCCCACGTCATCGAGGCGCTGACGGAGCGGGCGTCCGCGAGCTACATTGCCTATCTCCAAAGCCTCGGCATTTCCTACATCATCGCCGGGGAGGAGCAGATCGACTGCGAGCTCCTGCTCCGGAAGCTGAAGGAGCATTTCGGGATCGACAGCGTCCTTTTGGCCGGTGGCGGCGTCACCAACTGGGCCCTCGTCTCCCAGGGCCTCGTTGACGAGGTCAGCGTCGTCCTGGTCCCCACGGCGGACGGCGACAGCCAGGCCGCGTCCCTCTTTGAGACGGGTAAGCTGTCGCCGGCGGTCCCCAAGGCGTTCACCCTGAAGGCGGTGGAGGTCATCGAAAACGACACTTTGTGGCTTCGGTATCTGAAAAGGTGAGGAGGAACGACTATGAACACCTTTACCTACAAATATCCCGTCACCGTCTACTTTGGGGAGGGCGCGGCGGCGAAAAACCTGCCCTCGGAGCTTGCCAAAGTCGGCCAAAACGTGATGCTGGCCTACGGCGGCGGGTCCATCAAGCGAAACGGCGTCTTTGATGAGCT
>CANQZF010000234.1 GCA_947628265.1 uncultured Oscillospiraceae bacterium | reverse complement strand
GCAGGCCCTCCGGCATTTAAGGGAGTTAAACCCCGACGCGATACTGGCCGTGTGCGGGTGCTGGAGCCAGTCCGACCCCAATGGCGCCGCCCAGCTTGCCGACGTGGTCTTTGGAAACGGGGACCGGGCCGGCTTTGTAAAGGCCCTGGAGCGGGCGGCGGCGGAGCGGGAAAAAATTCTGGCGGTGGACAACATCTTTGACCGCCGGGACTTTGAGCTCCTGCCCGCCGGGAGCGTGGAGGGCAGAACCCGGGCGCTTTTAAAAATCGAGGACGGGTGCGTCAACTTCTGCGCCTACTGCATCATCCCCTACACCCGTGGCCGGGTGCGGTCCCTGGCACTTGATAAATGCGCCTCCGAGGCAGGGCGGCTTAGTGAGGAGGGCTACCGGGAGATCGTCCTTACGGGCATTGAGATCGCGTCCTATGGCGCGGATCTTCCGGGAAGCCCCACCCTCACCGACGCCGTGGAGGCCGTGGCAAAGGCCGCGCCGGGGTGCCGGGTGCGGTTGGGTTCCCTGGAGCCGCGCGTCGTGACGGAGGAATTTTGTCAAAGGCTCGCCGCCCTCCCAAACCTCTGCCCCCACTTCCATCTCTCCTTGCAGAGCGGCTGTGACGGGACGCTTTCCAGAATGCGCCGGAAGTACGACACGGCCCGGTTTTATGCGTCCGTCGCCCTTTTGCGGAGCTATTTTGACGACCCCGGTCTCACCGCCGACCTCATCACCGGCTTTCCCGGGGAGACGGAGGAGGAGTTCTCCGAGACGCTGTCCTTCATCGAGAAATGTGCCTTTTCCTCCATGCACGTCTTCCCCTACTCGGTGCGGGAGGGGACTGCGGCGGCGTCCATGGAGGGGCAGCTCCCCCGCCGCGTAAAAGAGGAGCGGGCCCGCAGGGCCTCTCAGCTCGCCGCCCGCATGAAGGAGGCGTTTTTGGCCCGCCAGGTGGGGAAAACGCTCCCGGTGCTCTTTGAGACCTCAGAGGGCGGCGTCTCGTCCGGGCACGCGGGAAATTACGCCCTGGTGCGGGCCCCGGGGGAAAATCTTCACAACCATGTGGCAAATGTACAAATCACCGGCATTGAGGACGGGGCGCTTTGGGGAAATGTCCTCTTGTAAAGGCCCCGGAATTCCTGTATAATTTATCTAAGTAAAGAAATCTTGAAAGGACTTAAGACCATGTTCACGCAGCGTATCTACAACTTCTCCGCCGGGCCCTCCATGCTCCCCCTGCCAGTGCTGGAGCGGGCGGCGGCGGAGATGACGAATTACGCCGGCTCCGGCATGTCCGTCATGGAGATGAGCCACCGTTCCAAGGCGTTTAAGGCCGTTTTTGACGAGACAAAAGCCCTGATGCGGGAAATCCTCTCCGTCCCCGACACCCACGAAATTCTCTTTATGCAGGGGGGCGCCACGGGCCAGTTCGCCGCCGTGGCCATGAACCTCATGGGCGTCACGGGACGCGCCGATTACGCCGTCACCGGGAATTTCTCGTCTCTCGCGGCCAAGGAGGCCAGGAAGTACGGGGAGGTCCACATCGTCTGCGACACCTCGGACAAAAACCACACCTACATCCCCCGTGAGGCCGACCTGACGCTCTCCCCGGACGCGGCGTACCTCCACTACTGCGCCAACAACACCATCTACGGCACGGAGTGGGACTACGTGCCCGCCGCGCCTTGCCCCGTGGTGGCGGATATGAGCTCCAACATCCTCTCAAAGCCCGTGGATGTCGCCGCCCACGGCGTCATCTACGCCGGGGTGCAGAAGAACATGGCCCCCGCCGGGATGGCGGCGGTGATCGTGGAGAAGTCCCTCTTGGGCCGGGAAATGCCGATAACCCCCACCATCCTGAGCTACAAGACCATGGTGGAAAAGGACTCCATGTACAATACGCCCCCCACCTACAACATCTACATGCTGGGCCTCGTCCTTCAGTGGGTGAAGGAGATGGGCGGCCTTGCGGGGATGGAGGAGCTGCGGGAACTCCGGGCTGGGATGCTCTATGACTTTTTGGACAATTCCTCCCTCTTCACCGGCTGCGCCGAGAGGGGCTCTCGCTCCAAGATGAACGTCACCTTCCGCACCGCCTCCCCGGAGCTCGACGCCAAATTCGTGAAGGAGGCCGCCTCCCAGGGCCTCGTGAGCCTTGGCGGGCACAGGATCGTGGGGGGTATGCGGGCCTCCATCTACAACGCCATGCCCGTGGAGGGCGTCCGGAAGCTCGTGGCGTTCATGGAAAAATTTGAGCTTGAAAATAAATAACGGTCAGAGGTTAAAGCTATGATTAAAATCAAAACCATCAACAACATCTCCCCCGCTTGCCGCTCCATCCTGGACCCCAAAACGTATGAGATCGGCGAAGATTTGGTGGACCCGGAGGTCATCTTCGTCCGGGCGTCCTCCCTTTTGGACTACGACTTCGGAAAGAGCCTCCTGTGCGTAGCGCGGGCCGGCATCGGCGTCAACACCATTCCCCTGGACGCCCTGGCGGAAAAGGGCGTGGTGGTGTTCAACACCCCCGGCGGCAACGCCAACGGCGTCAAGGAGCTCTTTTTGATGGCCCTGGGCATGGCGTGCCGGGACATCCTGGGCTCCATCCTATGGGTGCTGGACTTCGACACCAAGGAGCGGGACGTATCCGTCGTCATGGAGAAGGTCAAAAAGCAGTTCGCGGGGCCTGAGTACATGGGCAAGAAGATCGGCGTCATCGGCATGGGCAACGTGGGCCGCAGGGTCTCCAACATCTGCCAGCATTTGGGCATGGACGTCTACGGCTACGACCCCTACCTCTCCGTGGACGCGG
>CANQZF010000233.1 GCA_947628265.1 uncultured Oscillospiraceae bacterium | reverse complement strand
TTGCGGGACAACGCCGTCACCATCACGCTACTGCTCCTTTTCAATATCCTGGCGCCGCTGCTCATCATGAATCTCATTGAGCGCTCCATTAACTCACGGATATTCCGGCTGGGGGATGTCTTCAACCAGGTGGACAGCGAGGAGCTCATCACCATCCCCGGCGACAACGGCAGGGACGAGATCGGCGGGCTTATGGACAACTATAACCGCATGGCCGTGAGGATGAACGGCCTCATCGACCAGGTCTACCGCAACCGCCTGAGGGAGCAGGAGATGGACATCGCCCGCAAGAGTGCGGAGCTCCTGGCCCTCCAGAGCCAGATAAATCCACACTTCCTCTTCAACGCCTTGGAGAGCATCCGTATGCACAGCATTTTGAAGGACGAGCGGGAGACGGCGGATATGGTGGAGAAGTTGGCCATCATGGAGCGCCAGAACGTGGATTGGTCCAGCGACACCAACACCGTCCGGCGGGAGCTGGAGTTCGTAGAGGCGTACCTGGCGCTCCAGAAGTACCGCTTCGGGGACCGGCTCAGCTACCGTGTGGACGCGGACCCGGAATGTCAGGACTTTTTAGTGCCGAAGCTGACCATCACCACCTTTGTGGAGAACGCCTGCGTCCACGGGATCGAGAGCAAGACGAGCCCCGGCTGGATCTTTGTCCGCGTGGGCGTTGAGGCGGAGGAGCTATGCATCGAGGTGGAGGACACCGGCGGCGGCATGGAGGAGGACGAGGCCCGGGCGCTGGAGGGGCGGATGCGCGGCGCCAGCATCGATATGCTCCGGGGAAAGGGCCGGGTGGGCGTGGTCAACGCGTGCCTGCGTATTCGGATGATGACCGACGGCCACGTGGATTTCGCGGTGGAGAGCGAAAAAGGCGTGGGCACTGTATTCGCCATAAAAATACCGCTTTGCAGGATAGAAAGGGCTGAGTGACATGCTGAAGGTTCTGCTTGTGGACGACGAGGTCTTTATTGCCCAGGGCCTGGAGGTCCTGATAAACTGGCAGGAGGAGGGCTATGAGATCGCCGCCGTCTGCCAAAACGGCAAGGAGGCTCTGGAGTATCTCCGGAAAAACCACGTGGACCTGGTGATCGCGGACGTGATGATGCCCGTGATGACGGGGCTGGAGCTTTTGGAGACGGTGAAGCGGGAGCGGATCTCCGACGCCAGCTTCGTGATCCTCTCCGGCTACGGGGAGTTCGCCTTCGCCCAACAGGCGCTGCGCTACGGGTGCATGGACTACCTCTTAAAGCCCATTGAGCGCGACGACCTCCTGGCGATCCTGCGCAGGTCCAGCAGCGCCTCCCGGGACGCCCGGATGGGGCAGAGATACGAGCAGGAGTACCTGACCCGGCGGCTCATCGCCCTTTTATACGGGATGGGGACGGCGGAGGACCTGGAGTACGTGCGCTCCCACATGCGCCTTACGCCGGGGGTGCGGTACATCGAGATCGAGCTGGCCGCCGAGGCCGGCGAGGACGGGGACGAGACGGACATGGCCCTTCTGCGCAGCCAGATCTATACCAACTGCCGTCAGCTTTTGCAGGAGGACGCCGGCCACTGTGTGCTGGAGCTCTCCCATGCTCGCCGGAGCTACGCCATGGGATTTGTGTACTGCGGCTACATGGCGGAGGAGCGGGGCGTCACCGAGGCCCTTTTCATCCAACAGCTCCACCGGCAGCTTGGCGTATCGGTGCAGCGGGAGCTGCGCTTCATCGTGGGCCGCCGGGTCGCGGACATCGCCGATATCGCCCAGTCCTATGAATCCGTGGGGACTATGCGGAATTTGATGGCCTTTCGCAGCCAAAAGCCCGTCTACTGGTACGAGCACGAGCTCCAAGAGCCGCCGGAGGAGGGACGGACGGTGCTTCTCCGCCGCGAGCTGGACGCTCTCATCGAGGCCATCGAGCGGGGGGAGCACAGACTTATCGAGGAGCGGGTCCAGGACCTCTTTGCCCAGATGCAATCCCGGGGCATGAAGCGCCGGGGCATCAACGTAAACTTCAACTACCTTTTATTCAAGCTGGTCCATCTGGCCTCAAGCCTCGACAGCGAGGCCGACCAGGAGGAGATCTTGCACCTCATCAGCGCAAGCTCCGTGGAGCAGGGCTTCCTCCGGGGCAGCAGCCGCCATTTGGCCCGGTTCGCCTGCGAATACGCCGATTACCTGGGACAGCTCCGGCACAGCGAGCCCTCCGGCATCCTCCGGGACATCGAGCGGGAAATTCGGGAGAACTACGCGGAGAACCTGACCCTCCAGGACCTGGGGCGAAAATACTATATCAACAGCTCCTACCTGGGCCAAGTCTTCCGCAAGGCCTACGGGCAGTCCTTTAAAAACTACCTGGCCCTTCACCGGGTGAATGAGGCCGCAAAGCTCCTTTTGCACACGGACAAAAAGGTGGGCGACATCGCCGAGGAAGTCGGCTACCACGACGTCAACTACTTTATTACAAAATTTATCGAGATCAAAGGCTGCACGCCCTCCCGATTTCGAAAGAGCAGACCGTAAAATCTCCTGAAAGGAGCCGCGTTATGCTGAATTTAGCAGAAATTTTTCAGTCAGGCATGGTCCTTCAGCGTCTGGCTCCCCTTGTCCTCTGGGGGACCGCCGAGCCGGAAGCTCCGGTGGAGGTGACCCTGGACGGAAGGACGTGCGTGGCGGGGACCGACAGTCTGGGGAATTGGCGGGCGACCCTGCCCCCCAGAGACGCCGGGAGGGACCTCATTCTCACCGTCCGATCCGGCGGTCAGACCCTCACCCTCACCGGCATAGCCGTGGGGGAGGTGTGGATCGCCGGAGGCCAGTCCAACA
>CANQZF010000232.1 GCA_947628265.1 uncultured Oscillospiraceae bacterium | reverse complement strand
TATGTTTACGGCCAGTGGGGCACCGTGGAGGAGATCGCCGCCCAGACCGACGGGGCCGTCACCTCCGGCTCCTGGTTCAAAAAGCCCTTCCAAATTCTGGGCTACATAAACCCCCAGGACATCTACGGGGAGGAGCACAACGAAGCCGCCGTCATCCTCCTGACCTCCTGGAACAAAGACGCCGCCCTCAAGTGGGCGCAGGAGCAGGGAGCGACCCTCACCCCCGTCGCCCAATTTGAGGACGGCACAGAGCTTTATAAAAGCGATATGCAGCTCATGTATAATTAATTAACCTCTTCACTCTTCACTATTACCTATTACATCCCTCTTAGCCCGCGCTTCACCGAAATGGCGTGTACCGGGCACATCTCCTGGCAGCAGAAGCAGGAGATGCAGTCCTTTCTCGGCATGGACGCTTTTTTGTCCACGATTTTGATGATCTTCCGGGGGCAGCTCTCGGCGCACTTGCCGCAGCCCACGCATTTGGACCTGTCCACATGGGGGTAGGAGCGCAAAAGCGCGTCCAGGACCTTCTCCGTGGGCTTCCGGAGGAATTTGGGCACCGCGTCGTCAAAGCCCGTGCTCTTCACTGCGTCGGGCAGTCGAAAGGCGGGGGAGCAGGGCGCGGGCTTATCGCCCGTGACCTCCACGCGCTCCGGATAGAGCCCCAGCTCCCGGGCGGCCTTCAGATGGGGTATCTCCAGAGGGTCGAGCCCCATGAACTCCACGGCGGCCACGTCGAGAGCGAAGACGTCGCGGGAGGCGAAGGTCATCCCCGTGTGGCGCACCGTGCCGCCGCCAGGGCCGTTGCCCTCCATGGAGTCGATGGCGTCCAGGAACGTGACGTCGGGCTTCACCGTCATCTCCAGCTCGCAGAGCATCCGGGCAAAGCCGGCAAGCTCCGGGTATCTCCGGTGCATATCGGGCTTTTGGAGCCCCGGAATGGTTCCGAAGAGGTTCTTCACCCCGGCGGACACCGTGGTCATGGCGTGGGTCTTGAGCTTGGGGAGGTTGATGATGTAATCCGCCTCCAATACGGGGGTTATGAGGTTGAAGCTCCGCACCGCGCACCCCGGAGGCGTATTGCGCGTCCCGAAGGTGAAGTCCCGGTTTAAATACTCCTGGACCCCGGGGATATTGAGCCCCGAGGCGGCGTAGACCCCCCGCATATACTCCGCGTTGAAGAGCCCCCCGGAGCTGTCGGCCACCACGATGTTGGTAAACCCCCGCTCCGTCAGCCACCGAATGACTGCCTTTAAGATGGCGGGGTTGGTGGTGACGGCGGCCTCCGGCTTCTTGCCGTAGAGAAGGTTGGGCTTTAAAAGGACGCGGGTCTGGGGCCTTAAGTCCTTTTCCACCCCCAGCGCCTCAAAATGGCGGCAGACGGCGGAATAGACAAGCTCGGGATCGTAGGACGGCACCTTCACGGCGTGGACAACGGACATGGTATCAACTCCCGGACATTTTTTCCCATCATACCAAAAATGTCCCGGGATTGCAATAAATTAGAAGGACTTTATTTTATGAGACTTGTTTTTTGCGCCCCCTGCCTTTTCGGCCTGGAGGGGCCTTTGGGAAACGAGCTTCGGCACATGGGCGCCGAGGACGTCCACGCCGAGGACGGGCGGGTCTGGTTCTCCGGGACGGAGGCGGAGCTTGCGCGGGTGAATATCCGCAGCCGCTTTGCCGAGCGAGTGCTCCTGGTGGTGGGCAAGACCCCGGCGGGGGACTTTGACGCCCTCTTCGAGGGGGTCCGGGCCATGCCCTGGGAGCAGTATATCCCTAAGACCGGGGCCTTTCCGGTAAAGGGCTACTCCCACGGCTCCGCCATCACCTCCGTCCCCGCCCTCCAGCGGTGCGTGAACCGCGCCGTGGCGGACAGGCTGGGCAAAAAGTACGGCCTGGAGCACCTCCCCGAGACGGGACCCCTCTACCAGATCCAGTTCGCGCTCGTCCGGGACGAGGCCACGCTCTACATCGACACCTCCGGCCCGGGCCTCCACAAGCGGGGCTACCGCCCACAGCAGGTGGAGGCGCCGCTGCGGGAGACCTTGGCCGCCGCGCTGGTGGACATCGCGGGCTACCGGGGGCGCGGGGACTTTGCCGACCCCTTTTGCGGCAGCGGAACGATCGCCATCGAGGCGGCGCTGGCGGCGAAGGGCCGGGCCCCCGGGATAAACCGGAGCTTCGCGGCGGAGAAGTGGCCCAATTTTAATATAGGCTGGCGGGAGGCGCGGGAGGAGGCCAAGGCTCGGGAATTCCACCGGGAATACCGCGTTTTCGCCTCGGACATCGATGAAAAAGCCGTCTCCCTGGCCCGGGAGAACGCCCGCCGCGCCGGGGTGGAGGACACCGTCCGCTTCGAGGTCGCCGACGCCCGTAAATTTTCCCGCCGGACGGAGGGCGGCATCCTCGTCACCAATCCCCCCTACGGCGAGCGGCTTTTGGACGTCCGTCAGGCCCGGGAGCTCATACGGGACTTCGGCGCGGCCATGAAAAAATGCCCGGGGTGGCAGATCAACATCATCTCCTCCGACGAGGAGCTGGAGAAGTTCTACGGCCGCCGCGCCGCCAAGGTGAGGAAGCTCTATAACGGCATGATCCGCTGCGGTTATTATATGTTCAAATAAAGATAAGAGGCGAAAGAGAGATATGAGACACCTTTTTATCGTGAACCCCATAGCCGGGGGCAAGAAGAGCGACAAGTCGGAGGTCAGGGAGAAGATAACCTCCCTGATGGATGAGCGCGGGGAGGAGTATGAGCTTTACGAGACGGTGGGCGTCATGGACGCCGCCGAGAAGGTCAAGCGCGAGGCCAT
>CANQZF010000231.1 GCA_947628265.1 uncultured Oscillospiraceae bacterium | reverse complement strand
CCCGGTTCTCAAATGGCCCCAGGGGGTGGCGGGCCGTGGCCAGCCAGATCCGGGACTCCCAGCTGCCGAAGGCCCGGGTGGCGGAGTAGTACATCCTGTATTCTCCGTCCGCGTACTCCACGAAGGGCGCCCAGAAGCTCCGGGTGGCGGGATAGCGCGGCCCGTTGTCCCGGCCCTCCCGGATGGCCTTATCGGAGAGGACGCTGCCGTGGTATGTAAAGGTGACAAGGTCGTCGGAGGAGCGGGCCGGGATGCCGATGACGTCCTCCACCCCCAGCATTTTGCCGTAGGCGTCTGTGCAATATGAATAATACTTTTTCGTCACCGGGTCCCACATCATGCCCGGATCGTGGGCCCCGGCCGGGGCATTTCGACGGACGTCATATTCGTTCAAAATCAGCGGAATTTTCATTTTTTCGTCCTTTCTGGCGGGGAAACGTAAAAATAGATTAGTTTAGAAAATTCTAAATTAGTTAATGTGACAAGGGGGCCCGAAAGCGCCCGGACGAGAAATCTTTGGTGCAAAACGCCCAAAACGCCGCCGCCCTCATGCCTGTCCACATAAAAATATCACAAAAAAATTCGATGTCAAGTGTTGACTTTTAGGGTGGGGGAGTGTAAAATAGTTTAAAAATATTTCACAATTTATCAAACAATTTTTGCCTTTGCCAAAAGCGAAGGGCATGCAACGAGGGGGGTACCCCCCTCGTTGCATGGCGGCAAGCCGCCATGATCGGGCTTTACCACGTAAACAATAACGCTCCGGCGGCGGAAGCTCCGGGCGGGAACAAGGAGGACACCATGAGGGACAGAAAAGCGATCAAAAAACTCAGGGGCGGAATTTCCGTGGCGCTGGCGCTTATTTTGCTGGTGTGCGCTTCGGGGGTGACGACCCTGGCCGACGCGCCGGAGGACACCGCCGCGCCGGTAACCGCGTCCGCCACTTACAACGGCGAGTTTGTAAGTGAACGGATCTCCAATAACTACACCAGAGTCAGCGGCAAGTACACCCTTCCCGTGTACGCCGGGGAGACCCTGGCGTTCCCGTTTGCCTCCGCCCAGCTTGGCGGCGAGAACGGCAAGATCGCGGACGACTCCCGCGGCTACGCCTCCGCCGGCAAGGTCCTGGACGTGGGCATCGGCAGCGTCATCGAGCTCACCGTGGACGTTCCCAAGGACGGCCAGTACGCCCTGGGCTTCGACTACCTCTCCTACGACAACTCCGTGCTGCCCATCGAGTTCGGCATGGAGGTGGACGGCGCGTACCCGTTCTACGAGTGCCGCAACGTGGAGCTCCAGTCCACATGGCTTCCCAAGGCGGAGCCCTCCTACGACCGCTACAACGACCAGGTGGTCACCGTTCCCGACAAGGCCATCCAGTGGGAGAACGCCTACTTCCGGGACAGCAGCTACCGCCACTCCGCCCCGCTCCTTCTGGAGCTGACGGCCGGTGAGCACACCTTCCGCTTCACCGTGAAGAGCGGGAACTTCCTCCTGGGGAGCCTCCAGCTGGCCGCCACCGAGACCGTCCCGGCCTACGCCGGGGCCCAGAAGGCCGAGGGCAGCGCCATCATCCCCATCGAGGGCGAGGCCTACGCCTCCACCAACGACTCCTCCGTCCACGCCGTGGCGGATTTTGACAACGCCGTGGTCCCCAACCAGGTCACGGAGTCCGTCCTCAACACCATCGACGCCGACGCCTTTAACGCCGCCGGCCAGACCGTCACCTACAAGTTCAACGTGGAGACCGCCGGATACTATTACATAGCCATGAACTACCAGCAGTCCAACAAGACGGACTTCCCGGTGTTCCTGGACATCCGCGTGGACGGCCAGATCCCCAATGAGGCCTTCGCGGCCTATCAGATGGCCTACACCAGCAAGTATAAGATCTCCTCCCTCACCGACAGCGACGGCAACAAGCTGGCGGTGTACCTGGAGGCCGGCGAGCACACCCTCTCCTACACCATCACCCTGGACCCCATCTGCTACGTCCTGGAGGCCGTGGAGGAGATCATGGCCGGCGTCAACGACCTGGCCCTTGAGATCACCAAGGTCGCCGGCAACAACGCCGACAAGTACAGGGACCTGAAGCTCTCCCGGTACATCCCCGGCCTTGAGGATACCCTGAACGGCTACGCCGACAGGCTCATCGGCCTTGAGGAGAGCGCCAGGCACTTCGGCGGCAAGAAGAACGTGGCCGTCATGTCCTCCATGCTCATCGCGGCGGAGCAGCTCAAATCCCTGGCCGAGAGTCCCGACGAGATCCCCTACCGTATCGGCGAGCTCTCGTCCAGCACCAACTCCGCCAACCAGTACCTGGCCAACACCATCGACGCTTTGTTGGAGAACGGCCTGTCCATCGACCGTATCTGGCTCTATCAGGACGGCGCGAAGCTCCCCAAGCTCCCGAACTTCTTCCAGTCCCTTTGGATGTCCATCAAGCGCTTCTTCGCCTCCTTCACCGACCAGTCCTACTCCGCCTCCAACGGAGACCCCAGCCACCTTCAGGTCTGGGTCAACCGCTCCAGCCAGTACGTCCAGGTCATGCAGAAGATGATCGACGAGTACTTCACGCCGCAAACCGGCATCCAGGTGGACATCAGCATCATGCCCGACCAGTATAAGCTGGTGCTGGCCAACTCCTCCGGCTCCGCGCCGGACGTGGCCACCGGTATCAACTACACCGTCCCCTACGAGCTGGCTGTTCGCGGGGCCCTGGTGGATATGGCCCAGTACCCGGATTTCCAGGAGACCGCCGCTCCCTATGAGCCCGGCTTCTTCCTCACCGGCACCATCGGCCAGTCCGTCTACTCCATGCCGGAGACCATGAACTTCTG
>CANQZF010000230.1 GCA_947628265.1 uncultured Oscillospiraceae bacterium | reverse complement strand
CCTCTTTAGCCTTCCCCGCAGGGCGGGGAAGGTGGCGCGTTAGCGACGGATGAGGTGAGAAGGTGCGTTCATCTGAGCGCTCAATATCTTTCGGCTTCTCACCTCACCCCTACCCCTCCCCGCCCTGCGGGGAGGGCTTTTAAAAGGAGCGGCTTCGCCGCAATTTCATTAGCCCCTCCCTCCGACAGCTTTGGCGCGGGATAATTTGACCAGCGTGTCGGGCTGTGCTATACCATTCATAGAAACGGAAGGAGGAAAATTATGGCTTGTCTTACGGAGTCCGGGCGCGTGATCGATGATTCCGGGCGGGTTCCACTTGAATTGATCAATGGAACATGGGTTCCTGCGTGCTCCCCGCTATATGTTGAAGAAATATTTAACGCCCGTGTGCTGTCGGACACCGAGCTCGCCACAATAATTGAGAGATCCCGCAAGGGGGGCGCGGGTTGACAGGGGCTTGGGTCCCGTGGTAAAATGTGCTTGAACTCCTGTCGGAGCCGTTGATGCCTGTGCCCCCAGTGAGGGCGGCCGGAATGCTATTCGGCTTCGGGCAGGGGTTCATTTTTTATATAAAACCGGCTCCGGGATGTCTTCCCGGAGCCGGTTTTTAGTCTTTTATTAAAAGCTCCCGGTCCGCGTCCGTGAAGACGTACGCCTTGTCGCAAAAGCGGCATTTGACTTCGATCTGGCCGTCCTCGTGGAGCATATTATTGAGGTCCTCCCGGGACACGCCGGAGAGGGCGGCGAGGACGCGCTCCCGGGAGCAGTTGCAGCGATAGGTCACCTCATCTGTCTCCACAAGCTCCGGCTCAAAGCCCTCCAAAATGCGCAGGGCCACGTCCTCTACGGTCCCGGACATGAGCTGGGCGGTGACGGGGCCGGCCTTTCGGACGTTCTCCTCCAGGCGGGCGGCGGTGTCCTCCCCCGCCCCGGGCAGGAGCTGGGCGATGTAGCCCCCGGCGGCCAGGACGTGCTGGTCCCGGTCCACTAAGACCCCCAGGGCACAGGCGGTGGGGACCTGCTCGCTCTCCACAAAATACCGGGCGAAGTCCTCGGCGATCTCCCCGGAGACGAGCTGCGTGGCGCCGCTGACGGGCTCCCCGAAGCCCAGGTCCCGGATGACGGTGAGCATCCCGTCCCGGCCCACGGCGCGCCCCACGTCCAGCTTTCCGTCGGGGCGCAGGGGTAGGTCGATCTGGGGGTTCTGGGCGTAGCCCCGGACGTTTCCACGGCTGTCCGACACCACGAGGATCGTCCCCACGGGGCCGCCGCCGTTTATACGGACGGTGAGGCTGTCCCCCGCGTCCTTCAGGGCGTTGCCCATCATGGAGGCGGCGCACATGGTCCGCCCCAGGGCGGCCGTGACCACCGGCAGGGTGCGGTGGATGTTCCGCGCCCGCTCCACGGCGTCCCGAAGGTCCACCGCAGAGATCTTCACAAGGCCGTCCTTAGAGAGGGCCCTAACGATCTTATCCATTTTTCCTCCCGTCAAAGTCTTCTGGCGGCCACAAAGATCCGCTGCTCCCCCGCCTCCGGCGGCGCGTCCCGGAGCTCCCCGAAGACGCCGATCTCCCCAAAGCCGTGGGCGGTGAGCTCTGCCGTCAGGCGCTCCACGGGGTGGATGTACTCGGTGTGCTCCTCGAAGTCCCGCTCCCAGGTCCCGTCCCCCGTGAGGGAGAAGACGTCCATGCCGTACTGGAGGGCGCTCCCGTCCTCCGTAAGCTGTGCCCGCCAGACGCAGTAGGCGTCCTCCGTCTCGTCCAGGAATATCTGTCCGTCCAGACCTCTCAGCTTCTCCGGGGAGTTCACGTCGAAGATGAACAGTCCCCCGGGCTCCACAAAGAGCCGCAGACGCTCAAATACCTGCCCCAGGCGCGACCGAGGCAGGTAATTGATGCCGTCCAGCGACGAGACGGCGGCGGAGACTGTGCCGTAGAGGTCCAGCTCCTCCATGGACTGGCGCAAAAATATGGGCGGGACGGGAAGCGGCGCCTCCCCGCACTTTTCCACAGCCATGGCCAGCATGTCCTCGGAGGCGTCGGCCCCGATCATCTCGTAGCCCCGCCGCGCCAGCTCCAGGGTGAGGGTCCCGGTGCCACAGGCAAGGTCCAGCAAAAGCCGGGGCTCCACGCCGTATTTTTTGAATAGGAGCTCGTAAAAATCCGCGAATTCCCCGTAGGGCACATCCCGGGTGAGGGCGTCGTAAAACGGGGCCAGAGAGGCGTAGGCGCTCAAGCCTCGTCCTCCTCCATGCGCTTGAAGACCACGTCGTAGCCGTCGTTGCCGTACCGGAGGGAGCGGTTGACCCGGCTGATGGTGGCGCTGGACGCGCCGGTGGCCTCCAGGATGTCGTTGTAGATCATGCCGCGATGGAGAAGCTCGGCCACCTGAAAGCGCTGCTCCATGGCGCGGAGCTCAGAAATGGAGCAGAGATCGTCAAAGAACTTCTTGCACTCCTCCACGTCCCGGAGCTTCATAATGGCCTTGTAGAGATCGTCGTTGCGGGGCTGATTGGTGTTCTTATTCATATTTTTACCCTCTTTTCTTTTGTTTATAGCAGGGATAAATTACTTCTGTTCCTTCTGATCCTTCTGCTCCTCCGCGCCGGCCTTTTCCCGGAGCTTCGCGGCCTCTTCCTCCTCCAGGACGCGGTAGGCCACCTTGCCCACCAGCGTCTTGGGCAGCTCGTCCCGGAACTCCAGCTCCCTGGGCATGGCGTACTTGGCGATATTCTTGCGGCAGTGGGCCAGGATGGCTTCCTTTGTCTCCTCGTTTTTGGGGACGCCCGGCTTCACCATGACGAAGGCCTTCACCCGCTGCATACGGTAGTCGTCCTTGACGCCGATGACGCAGCTCATCTGCACCAGCTCACAGGC
>CANQZF010000229.1 GCA_947628265.1 uncultured Oscillospiraceae bacterium | reverse complement strand
CGTGACAGACGAGCTCCTGCGTGAATTGCTGACCGAGGAGCCCACGGACAAGAGCATCTATAACAAGTTGACGCGGTATTTCACCGTCAACGTCAAAAACGACCTGGGCTTTTTCTCCAGCGAGCATTACGGCACGGAGATGTACCTTGAGGATCTGCGGGAGGAGGACATCGCCTTTGTGGAGGCCCTTTTCCGCCCATACGGCGACGCCTTCAGCGTTCTCATAGAAAGGGGATGACCGCCGTGGAAAGCATCATGTTCCGCATCATCGACTACGCCGATATGTATCTCTTTGACCCGGCGGGAAAATGGACCTACATTCGCCCCTACGAGGACTATTGCGGCCCGTATTTCTTCAAAGCGGAATAAAACAAAGGACGCTGTGGTTTTACCCGCAGCGTCCTTTAAGATTTCCAAGAAACTCAAATTCAATAATTTTCGCGGCGGCATGTACGTCGCGAAAATTACCTCTTTTCACGCAAGTGTGCCGCCTTCGGCGGCGCGCGCAGCGTGACAGCAGGCCCCCTGCCTCTGAATTCCGCAGAATTCAGAGGCAGGGGGCCGCACGTACCTAATTGGCATTTGAAGGCCGCATTGCGGCCTTCAAAGCCAGCTTAAAGATTCGGCTGAGGGGGAAGAGCGGCGAGACCGACGGCAAGCTCCTCGTCGGTGGGGATGTGGTCGGTCATGGTGCCGTTGTTGAACTGCTCATAGGCCACAAGGTCAAAATAGCCCGTGCCCGTGAGGCCGAAGACGATGTTCTTGGCCTCGCCCGTCTCCTTGCACTTCAGGGCCTCGTCGATGGCGACCTTGATGGCGTGGCTGGACTCCGGGGCGGGGAGGATGCCCTCGGTGCGGGCGAAGAACTCGGCGGCCTCAAAGACGGAGGTCTGCTCCACGGCCACGGCCTCCATGTACCCGTCGTGATAGAGCTGGCTCAAAACCGGGCTCATGCCGTGGAAGCGGAGCCCTCCGGCGTGGTTGGGGCTGGGGATGAAGCCGGAGCCCAGGGTGTACATCTTGGCCAGGGGGCAGATCATGCCGGTGTCGCAGAAGTCGTAGGCGAACTTGCCCCTGGTGAAGCTGGGGCAGGAGGCGGGCTCCACGGCGATGACGCGGTAGTCCTTCTCGCCACGGAGTTTCTCACCCATGAAGGGGGCCACGAGGCCGCCCAGGTTGGAGCCGCCGCCGGCGCAGCCGATGATGATGTCGGGGACCACTCCGTATTTGTCAAGGGCGATTTTGGTTTCAAGGCCAATGACGGACTGGTGGAGGAGCACCTGGTTGAGGACGGAGCCCAGGACGTAGCGGTAGCCGGGATTGGTGGTGGCGACCTCCACGGCCTCGGAGATGGCGCAGCCTAAAGAGCCCGTGGTGCCGGGGTGCTCAGCCAAAATCTTCCGCCCGACCTCGGTCTCCATGGAGGGGCTGGGGGTGACGGAGGCGCCGTAGGTGCGCATGACCTCCCAGCGGAAGGGCTTTTGCTCGTAGCTGACCTTCACCATGTAGACCTTGCAGTCAAGGCCCAGATACGCGCAGGCCATAGAGAGGGCCGTGCCCCACTGGCCGGCGCCGGTCTCGGTGGTGACGCCCTTGAGGCCCTGCTTCTTGGCGTAGTAGGCCTGGGCGATGGCGGAATTTAATTTGTGGGAGCCGGAGGTGTTGTTACCCTCAAACTTGTAGTAGATGTGGGCCGGCGTGCCCAGCTTCTCCTCCAGGCAGTAAGCCCGGACCAGGGGAGAGGGGCGGTACATCTTGTAAAAGCCGCGAATTTCGTCGGGGATGGGGACCTCGCGGGTGTCGTTGTCCAGCTCCTGAGCGATGAGCTCCTCGCAGAACACGGGGGCCAGGTCCTCCGCCGTCATGGGCTGAAGGGTGCCGGGGTTCACCAGCGGCGCGGGCTTGACCTTCATGTCCGCCCGGACGTTGTACCAATTCTTGGGCATCTCTTCCTCGGTGAGGTAGATCTTGTAGGGGATTTTCTCGTTTGCCATGGTCTTATCTCCTTTCAATTTTTCGGGACAAAGAAAAACGCCTCTGTCCCAGGATCGTTCCTCGGGACAAAGACGTAGAAGTCTCTGCGGTGCCACCCAAATTGACGCTTTCGCGCCCTCTCACGGCCGGCATACACCGGCCAAGCCCGGTAACGGGAGCGCCCGTCTCACCTACTTGCCAAATGGCTTTCGGATCGCCCTCATCAGTCCATTCGCCGTGCCCCGCGCTGCCGCTTTTCCACCGTCGGCGGCTCTCTATGTGCCGGTGTGCTCGGTTACTACTCTGACTCATCGGTTTCTTGCATGAATTTTAATACGTTAAATCGATTTTGTCAAGAACTTTTTAAAAAATTTTTTGGAGCGCCCGGGGGGATGCGGGAAGTTTACAATTTTGAGGTGAAAAATTTACAAGTTGGTGCTATCATGCTATAATGAGCCTATAAAGAAAGGAGAGCGGCGAAAAATGGTTTGCAGAAGAATCCTTTGCCTTGGACTGGCCCTCGTCCTGCTCCTGACCCTTGGGGGGTGCGGTCTTTTTGAGGGCGGCGTCCCCACGGAGGGCCCCGCCACGGAAAAGCCGGAGGAGCCCACGAACGAGCCAACAGACGCTCCGACAGAGGTTCCAACAGACGTTCCCACAGACGCGCCTACAGACGGGCCGACGGAGACGCAGACGCCCACGGACGCCGACCCTGTGGAGGCGCTTTTGGCCGGGATGACCCTCCGGGAGAAGGTGGGACAGCTCTTTATCGTGCGGCCCAACGCCCTCCTGTCCGCCGCCCTGGGGGAGGACCGCACCTATGACGTGGTGACGGAGCTCACGGACGAGATGGCGGAGGCTATGGAGGAATACCCCGTGGGCGGGGTCGCCATGTTCTGGCAGAACATCTCCGGCCCAGAGCAGATAACCCAATTTAT
>CANQZF010000228.1 GCA_947628265.1 uncultured Oscillospiraceae bacterium | reverse complement strand
GTGCTGATAGGGGCTCATGGTGCCGGGGTCCACGTTGATGTAGGGGTCCAGCTTCTGGGCCGCCACCTTGAGGCCCCGGGCCTTCAGAAGTCTGCCCAGGGACGCCGCCGTTATTCCTTTTCCCAGACCCGACACAACGCCGCCGGTAACAAAGATGTACTTACTCATATTCTTATTCCCTTCTTTTTCATTTGAAAAACGGGAACGTCCGCCGGCGGCGAGAGACGCCCCCTGCGGGTCCGTTCCTCCACCGTTGGCTGAACACAACATATTCTATTATAGCGGAAAAACGACCACGATGCAAGCCGTTGAAACACTGTTTTTTCCTTTGAAAACCGTGTTTCAGTGGGCGTTTTTGACTAATCCGTCCCGCTCTGCCGCCGAAAGGGCCGCCCGGCGCGCGTCCTCCAGGATGTAGAGGGACCCCAGGGCGCATATGATCCCGTCCTCCCCGGCGTACCGAAGGGCCAGGTCCACGGCCTCCTCCATGGTGGCGGCGGCCTGGGCCGCGCCGCCTTTTTCCCGGATGAGGGCGGCGTATTTTTCCGCCGGGAGGGCCCTGGGGACCGGCGGGGCGACGCAGATAATACGCTCCGCCAGGGGGATGAGGGTATCGAGGATCCCGCCCACGTCCTTGTCCGCCATGACGCCGGTGAGGAAGATAAAGCGCTTTTCCGGGAAAAACGCCCGGAGGCTCCCCGCCGTGGCCTCCACCGCCGGGGGGTTGTGGCCGCCGTCGATGATGAAGACGGGCTTTTTCAAGACCGCCTCAAACCGCCCGCCCCAGTATGTCTCCCGGAGCCCCGCGCGGATGTGCTCCTCCCCTATTTTCCAGCCCCGCGCTTGGAGAATGCGGGCGGCCTCCACCGCCAGGGCCGCGTTTTTGGGCTGGTAGGTCCCGGCAAGGCCGATCTTTAAATTTTCAAATTCCCTGTAGTCGAAGCTCTGCCCCTCCAGCCCCCGGCTTTTCACCCGGAGGTCCGAAAAGTCCATAACATGAAGCTCCGCGCCCTGCTCCCGGCACCTTGTGGCGATGACGCCCCCGGGGTCCATATACGCCACGGCCCGGCCCTGCGGCTTTACGATGCCGGCCTTGACGGAGGCGATCTCCTCCGGGGTGTTCCCCAGGTAGCTTGTGTGGTCCAGGCCGATGGAGGTAAACACCGAGACCTCGCTCTTCTCAATGCAGTTGGTGGCGTCGTTCCTGCCGCCCATACCCACCTCGAGTACGGCAATGTCACAGCCGATTTCCGCAAAATACGTAAGGCCCAAAATAGTGACCAGCTCAAATTCCGCCGGGTCCGCCTGGAGCTCCTCAAGGACCGGGATCACCCGCTCCAACGTCCTTACCAAGTCCTCATCCGGAATGTCCATGCCGTTCACCCGTATCCGCTCGTTGAACCGGGTGACGTAGGGGGAGGTGAAAAGCCCGGTCTTGTACCCCGCCGCCCGGAGGATCCCCTCGATGAAGGCGCACACGGAGCCCTTGCCGTTGGTCCCCGCCACGTGGACGAAGGGCACCCGCCTGTCCGGGGAGCCTAACCTATCTAAAACCCGCCTCATGCGGCCCAAATCTGGCCCGCCGTGGCGGCGGGTGTGGATAAAACGCAATGCCTCTTCATATGTCATTGAGGGCACCTTCTTTCCACACCCAAAATACACGACAAAGCCGGTGTTGTCAAACAAAATATGATTTGCTTTTTCAGGAATTTTGAGATATAATAAGATGAGATTATTTTGGAGGTATTCCCCATGGACACATCTCAGATCATGGACACCGCCGGCGAGATCATCGACGAGGTCAGCGCGGCCACGGGCCTCGATCCCAAGGTGGCCGGCATCGTCCTTGTGGTCCTTGTGCTTCTGGCTGTTTTCATCCTCACTAAGCCCATCCGGTTCATTTTGAAGATCCTCATCAACACCGGCATCGGGTATGTGGCGCTCCTGCTCATCAACAGGTTCGGTGCGGAGTACGGCATCGCCCTGGGCATCGACTGGGTGAACGCCGTGGTCACCGGCGTGTTCGGCATCCCCGGCGTGGCGGCGCTGCTGGCCCTCAAATGGGCGGGGATCCGGTGAGGGCCGCCCTTGTCTCCGGCGCGTCCCGGGGCATCGGCGCGGCCTGCGCCAGGGCCTTAGCCGGGACTGGCGCGCGGGTGGGGGTCAATTACCTCAAAAGCCGGGATAAGGCGGAGGCCCTGGCCCGGGAGCTGGGGGGCGTCGCCCTCCCCTGCGACGTGGCCGATTTCGACGCCGTTTCGCGGATGGTGGAGACCTTCGGGGACGTGGATATTCTGGTGGTCAACGCCGGGATCGCCCTCCAGAAGCTCTTCACCGACACAAGCTTTGATGAGTGGCGGCGTCTCTTCGCCGTCAACGTGGACGGGGCGTACAACCTGATCCACGCCGCCCTGCCCCATATGATCCACGAAAAATGGGGGCGGATCGTGATCGTCTCCTCCATGTGGGGCGTCCGGGGGGCCAGCTGCGAGGCGGCCTACTCCGCCGCCAAGGCGGCGCTCATCGGTCTTACGAAGGCCCTGGCAAAGGAGCTGGGCCCCTCCGGCATCACCGTCAACTGCGTGGCCCCCGGCGTCATCGACACCGACATGAACGCCGCCCTGGACAGGGAAACGCTCTCGTCCCTCGCCGACGACACCCCCCTCTGCCGCTTGGGAACGCCCGAGGACGTGGCCGCCGCCGTAAAATTCCTCTGCTCCGACGAGGCCGCTTTCATCACGGGACAAATTTTATGCGTAGACGGCGGATTTGCCGTATAAAAAAACCGGGCCTCGGCCCCAATGGTAATAAAAAATGGTAAAGATATGAAACTCCTTTTTGAAATGTTATTTGCTTCCTTTATATTCATAGGCTTGTATGTAATGATACATCAGGGGGCGTTTTATGTATGTCTT
>CANQZF010000227.1 GCA_947628265.1 uncultured Oscillospiraceae bacterium | reverse complement strand
ATCTCCGAGCCCCGCCACGAGCTGGCCAAGTCCGCCCCCAAGATGATCTCCATGCACATCGACCCCGACAAGATCCGGGAGGTCATCGGCTCCGGCGGAAAGGTCATCCAGAAGATCTGCGCCGACACCGGCTGCAAGATCGACCTGGAGGACGACGGCAGCGTCTTCATCAGCAATCAGGACATCGAGGGGTGCCGCGCCGCCAAGCGCATCATCGACAACATCTGCTTCGTCCCCGAGGTGGGCAAGCTCTACTGGGGCCAGTGCGTCCGGGTCATCCCCATCGGCGCCTTCGTGGAGCTGGTCCCCGGCAAGGACGCCATGTGCCACATCAAGGATCTGGAGTTCAAGCGCACCGAGAAGGTGGAGGACGTCCTCAACGTGGGCGACTGGACCTGGGTGAAGTTCCTCGGCATCGACGACCGTGGCCGCTGGAACATCTCCCGCAAGGACGCCATCCGCGAGCGCGAGGAGCAGGGCCTGCCTGTTGACAGACCGTAAAGCTCCAAAATAAATAAGTAAAGACCCTTTCCCAAAGGCGATGCGCCCGGGAAAGGGTCTTTTTTTGCGTAAAAGCGGCTCACATCTCCCGAAACCCCTTCCCGATGATCTGGGAGGAGTTGACCATGGTGATGAAGGCCTGGGCATCGATGGAGCGGATGAAGTTCCGAAGATAGACGGCCTGGCGGCGGGTGAGAACAGTGGTGATCATTACCTCCGCCTTGCCGGTGAAAGCGCCCTCGGCTTTCGTGATGGTGGCGCCCCGCCGGAGCTTTGTGAGGATGAACTCCTTGACCTCCTCCGGGTGGGAGGAGATGATGGTGCAGTATTTCCGGGAGTTGATACCGTCGATGACGATGTCCACCAAAAACGTCTTCATGAGAAGGCCCGTGAGGCTGTAGAGGGCGGTCTTGATGTCGAAAATGAAGAACGTGCAGGCGGTGATGAGAAAATCGGGGACCAAGAGGGCCTTGCCCACCTCGAGGCTGGTGCGCCGGGAGAGGATCATGGCCACGATGTCCGTGCCCCCGGTGGAGGCCCCGATGTTGAAGACCATCCCCGTCCCCACGCCGGGGAGGATGACGGCCCAGATGACCTCCAAAAGGGCGTCGTCGGTGAGGGGCGCGGAGAGCGGCACCAGCCACTCGAAAAGCGCCACGTAGACCGAGAGCGCCATGGACGCGTAGATGGTGGCCCAGCCGAAGCTCCGCCCCAGGAAGAGAAAGCCCACCAGGATGAGGACGATATTGATGATGAACATGGCCCCGGACACGTTCATCCCCGGCCACAGCGCCGACATGATGACCGCCAGGCCCGACGTCCCGCCCATGGCGAAGTGGTTGGGGGATTTGAAGAGCGCGATCCCCGCCGCCGTGGCGATGAGGCCCAGATTGAGCACCAAAAACCACACGGTCCACTGTTTCGGAGTCTTTTTTACCATAAAACGTCCCTCCCCCTTGAGATGACAGGGACATTATATAGCGCAGACCCCCGGAGTTCAAGTACAATTTACAGGAATATCCCAAAAATCAGGCGAATGACTACGCACAAAACCGCCCCCATGAGGGTGGGAAGGAGGGCGGCAAGGAGAGCCCACCTTGTACTGCCCGTCTCCCGGCGGATGGTCAGGAGCGTGGTGGCGCAGGGCCAGTGCAGGACGGTGAAGACGGCGGTGCACAGGGCCGTTGTGACGGTCCAGCCGTTGGCGGCGAAGAGGGCCCGCAGGGTCTCCCCCGCCTCGTAGCCCTGAAAGCTCCCGCCGGCGGCGTAGGCCATGATCATGATGGGGATCACCGTCTCATTGGCAGGAAGGCCCAGGATAAAGGCGGTCAAAATGACGCCGTCCATGCCTAAAAACCGCCCCACGGGGTCGAGAGCCCCGGTGCACAGGGACAGAAGGGAGCTTCCCCCCACGCGCACGTTGGCGGTGAGCCAGATGAGAAGCCCCGCCGGGGCCGCCACCGCCGCCGCCCGCCCCAGGACGAAGAGGGTCCGATCCAGAAGCGAGCGGACGATGACCTCCCCCAGCTTCGGGGCGCGGAAGGGCGGCAGCTCCAGGGTGGGCGAGGAGGGCTGGCCCTTTAAGATGGTGCGGCTCAAAAACCGGGAGAGCAGCAGCGTCATGACCACCCCCAGCACGATAAACCCGGTGAGGGCCAGGGCCGCGAGAAGGGAGCTGCCCGTCCCGCCCCCCGTCACCAGGAACATGGTGATGAGCGCCAGGAGGATGGGGAACCGCCCGTTGCAGGGCACCAGGGCGTTTGTGAGCACCGCGATGAGCCGCTCGCACTTGGAGTCGATGATCCGGCACCCCACCACTCCGGCGGCGTTGCAGCCGAAGCCCATGGCCATGGTGAGGCACTGCTTCCCGCAGGCCCCGGCCTTTCGGAAGCTGCTGTCCAGGTCGAAGGCCACGCGCGGCAGGTACCCCAGGTCCTCCAAGAGGGTGAACATGGGGAAGAAGATGGCCATGGGCGGCAGCATGACGCTGACCACATACCCCAGCACCCGCCAGACGCCGTAGACGGCGGCGTCGTGGAGCCACGCCGGGACTCCCAGGGACACAAGCCCCCGGCTCATGGCCCCGCCGATCTTTTCAAAGAGGGCGTAGAGGAGGTCGGAGGGGCCGTTGGCGCCCTTGACAGTGATGAAGAACACCAGGGATAAGAGGAGGAGCATCACGGGGATGCCCGTGGAGCGCCGGGTCAGCAGCCGGTCCACCCGGAGCTGTTTTTGCCCGTACCCCGCCCCGCCGATGACGCATTTTTCCCGTATCTCCCCGGCGGCCCGGTAGATCCCGGCGATCACCGCGTCCCGGAGCTCCTCCCGGCTGACGCCGGCCACGCGCAGCGCCTCCAGCGCCCGCGCAAGGGCCGGGGCGATGTCCGGGTGGGATGGGAGGTCCAGGCCCAAATGCTCCTT
>CANQZF010000226.1 GCA_947628265.1 uncultured Oscillospiraceae bacterium | reverse complement strand
GCGCCAGGTGGAGAACTTGAAGTCCGGGGAGAAGATGTACTGCATCTCCTTGGAGGCGTAGCGGCTGCAAAGGGGATTTTCGTAGCGGTCTTTCATAGGTGAAACAGCCTTTCTAAGGATTATTCGACGGTTACAGATTTTGCCAAATTCTTGGGTTTATCTATGTCGCATCCCCGCTCCTTTGCCACGTAGTAGGCGAAGAGCTGGAGGGGGATCACCTGGGCGATGGGGTTCAAAATGGGCTCCGTGCGGGGGACCAGGATGAAGTCGTCGGCCTTTTTCAAAATCTGCCGGTCGTCCTCCAGCGCCACGGCCAGGACCTGGGCGCCCCGGGCCTTGACCTCCTCGATATTGGACATGGTCTTGTCGAAAAGGGGCTCGTGGCACGCCAGCGCCACCACGAGGCTCCCCTGGTCGATGAGGGCGATGGTCCCGTGCTTCAGCTCCCCGGCGGCGTAGGCCTCGGCGAAGATGTAGCTTATCTCCTTGAGCTTCAACGCCCCCTCCATGCAGACGGCGTAGTCCAGGTTTCGTCCAATGAAGTAGATGTCGTTGTGGTTGCAAAGGCGTTTCGCGAGCTTTTTGATGCCGCGATTGAGGTCGATGGCCCGCTGGAGCTTCCCCGGCATATCGTGGATGGCGGTGATGAGGGCGCTGTAGCGCTCCGGGGTCATGAGGCCCAGCCTGTCGGCAAGGTAGACAGCCAGAAGGTCCAGCACCGCCACCTGGGTGGTGTAGCCCTTGGTGGTAGCCACGGCGATCTCGGGCCCGGCCCAGGTGTAGATCACGTGGTCGGCGAGCTTCGCGATGGTGCTCCCCACCACGTTGACGATGGCCAGGGTCCTGGCGCCCCGGGCCTTGCACTCCCGCATGGCGGCGATGGTGTCCGCCGTCTCGCCGGACTGGGAGATGACGATGAGCAGGGTGCGCTCATTGATGATGGGGTTTCTGTATCTGAGCTCGCTGGCAAGCTCCACGCTCACCGGGATGCGGCAGAGCTCCTCGATGACGTACCGGCCCACCTGCCCCGCGTACCCGGCGGAGCCGCAGGCGGTGATGATGATGCGGTCGATGCTTTTGAGCTCCTCGTCGGTCAAATCAAAATTTTCAAACTCGATCCTGTCGTTTTTGATCCGGGGCTCCACCGTGGCCTTGAAGCAGGCGGGCTGCTCCATGATCTCCTTGAGCATGAAGTGCTCGTAGCCGCCCTTCTCGGCGGCCTCCACGTCCCAGTTGACCCGGGAGACCGGCTTGTCGATGGTCTTGCCCCGGACGTCGTAGACGGTGACGGTGTCGGCGGTGAGCTCCGCAAACTCCCCGTCGTCCAGGTAGATGACGTTTTTGGTGTGGGGCACCAGGGCCGCCACGTCGGAGGCGAAGTAGTTCTCCCCCACCCCAAGTCCCAAAATCAGCGGGCTCTGCTCCCGGAGGGCGAAGAGCCGCCCGGAGCCATCGAGGCACACGATGCCGAGAGAATAGGACCCCTCAAGTCTCGCGGCGGCGCGCATCACGGCCTTTTTGGGGTCCCCGTCATAGTAGACCTCCAAAAGGTGCGCCACCACCTCCGTGTCGGTGTCGGAGACAAACCGGATGCCCTTTTTCGTAAGCTCCTGCCGGAGGGAGGCGTAATTTTCAATGATGCCGTTGTGGACAACGGCGAAGCGCCCGTCGCTTGAAAGGTGCGGGTGGGCGTTAATATCGTTGGGCGCGCCGTGGGTGGCCCAGCGGGTGTGGCCCACGCCCACGAGGCCCCGGATGTCCGCGCCGTCGTGGGTCAAGTCCGAGAGGTTTTTCACGTACCCCTTGACCTTGGCGATATGGATCTCCTCCCCGTCCGCCACGGCGACGCCGGCGGAGTCGTAGCCTCTGTACTCAAGCCTCCGGAGCCCGTCAATGAGCACCGGCGCGGCCTGACGCGTTCCGGAAAATCCAACTATACCGCACATAAAAAGACTCCTTACTTGTTGAGCGCCGCGCCCACAAAGCCCAAAAACAGCGGATGGGGCTTGTTGGGGCGGCTCTTGAACTCCGGGTGGAACTGGACGCCCAGGTCAAATTCGTACCCCGGCAGCTCCACCGTCTCCACCAGCCTCCCGTCCGGGCTCATGCCGGAGAAGGCCATCCCGCCGGACTCGAAATCCATGTAGTACTCGTTGTTGAACTCGTAGCGGTGGCGGTGGCGCTCGGTGATGCGCTGGGTCTTGTAGCACCGCTCCATCACGGTGTTCATGCGGATGTGGCAGGGCCACGCCCCCAATCTCAGGGTGCCGCCCTTGTCGATGTCGTCGTTCTGGCCGGGCATGAAGTCGATGACCTTATGGCCGGAGCTCTCGTCAAACTCCCGGGAGTTGGCGTCCTCCCAGCCGAGAACGCCCCGGGCAAACTCGATGCACATGATCTGCATCCCAAGGCAGATGCCGAAATACGGCGTCTTCGTCTCCCGGGAGTACCGGGCGGCTAAAATCATGCCCTCGATGCCGCGCTGGCCGAAGCCGCCGGGGACGATGATGCCATTAAGCTTCCCCAAAACGTCCTTATAGTTCTCCTCGGTGATGGTCTCGGAGTCGATCCACTCGATGTCCACCCTGGCGCCTAATGCAAAGCCCGCGTGGCGCAGGGCCTCGGAGACGGAGAGATACGCGTCGTGCAGCTGGACATATTTGCCCACAAGGCCGATGGTCACGGACTTGTCGAGGTTCTTGATGCGCTCCACCAGCTCCCGCCACTCGGTGAGGTCCGGCTCCGGCGCGTCGATGTGGAGCTCCCGGCACACGACGTCGGAGAAGTGCTCCTCCTCCAGCATCAGCGGCGCCTCATAGAGGACCGGGAGGGTGACGTTCTCAATGACGCAGTCGGGCTTTACGTTGCAGAAATGGGCGATCTTATTGAAGATCCCCTCGTCCTCGATGTGCTCGTCGCACCGAAGGACGATGATGTCGGGGTTTATCCCCAGGCCCAGGAGCTCCTTGACGGAGTGCTGGGTGGGCTTGGACTTGTGCTCGCCGCTGGCCCGGAGGTACG
>CANQZF010000225.1 GCA_947628265.1 uncultured Oscillospiraceae bacterium | reverse complement strand
AGGGCCGCACTGCGACTCGCCAAGAGCCGCCGCGTTGCGGCGGTTGCTCGCTTGCATGACGCCTGCGGGCGTCAACTCCGCAAAACAAAAGGGATTTTTCGCGAGGCGAAGCCCCGCGAAAAATATTGAATTAGGGGGCGGGCGGGTTTAGAACCCGCCCCTACGAGAAATTCGAAGGATTTCCCATTATTACGCAATAACCTAAAATAAAACCGTAGGGGCGGGTTCCAAACCCGCCCGTCCTTCGATTACCACCGCACCCCCAATCAACGCCGTACGGGCCGCCGCCTAAATTGCCCCTCCCTCTGGGAGGGGTGCCCGAGCGCAGCGATGGGCAGGGTGGGTCCGTATATCCATCTACACCCCCACCCCCTGCCCCCTCCCAAAGGGAGGGGCTTTTAAAATAAGCGCCCGGAGGGCCGCAACCTTTTTAGCCTTCCCCGCTTAGGCGGGGAAGGTGGCGCGTAGCGACGGATGAGGTGAGAAGGTGCGTTCATCTGAGCGCTCAATATCTTTCAGCTTCTCACCTCACCCCTACCCCTCCCCGCCCTGCGGGGAGGGCTTTTTAAAAGGAGCGGCTGCGCCGCGATTTTATTTGCCCCTCCCTCCGATGTGCACACGCCTCTCGAAAAAGGGACTTTTAAGCCTTGGCAACCGGGGGTTGACAGGGTTTTTTTCGGATGTAAACTGGGGGCGGTTGAATTTATGGGGGCTTTTGATAAAATCGAGACGCGAAGGCTGTCAGGCGGCGCGGCTCGACCCCACGAAAGGTGAAAAAAGGAGGTGAGAAGATGTCTATGGAGGAGAGGCTGGCGTCCCTTCGAAAGGAGCGGGGCCTGTCCCAGATGGAGGTGGCCGAGGCGCTGGACGTGTCCCGACAGGCGGTGTCCAAGTGGGAATCGGGGGCGGCGGTCCCGACCATCGACAATCTGCGGGCCATCAGTCGGCTCTACGCAGTCACCGTCGATTACCTCGTGACCGGGGAGTCCGGGCCCGAAAGGCCGGAGAGCCCCAGGGATCCCGGTGTCCCCAAGGGGACGGGCCCTAAAAGGATGGGCGCGCCGGCGCTGTGCCTCATCTGCCTTCTGGCGGCGGCGGTGGCCGTGCTGACGGCTGTGGTGATCTGGCTTTCCACCCCCCGGAAGGGGCCGGAGGCCGGGGAGTTTGGCGACCTTATCTACGAGAAATGGAGCACGGCCAGGGTCGAAGAATTCCGCATGGAATGAAGGCCGTCAAAAGAGAGCTTTTAACTTTTTGAAAAGGAGGTCTACTTATGAAAAGAATACTGCTGTGGGTCTGCGCCCTCACCATCATTCTCGGCGCGGCGCTCACCGTCTACGCGGCCCCCGGGCCGGAGGAGGCGCCGCCCCGGGATAAGGACGTGCCGGACGCGACAGATCAGGACATCCCGCCCGTCGCGGAGAAGGACGCCGCGCCCGTCGCGGACGAGGCGGCGCGGGAGACGGATGTCACGGACGCCTCAGATGTCATGGAGACTGAGGATGTCACGGATGTTAAGGAGGAGTCCCTGGACCCCAGGGACTATTTTGAGGTCAACGAGCTGGGGCTCACCTATGGGTACGCCATATACGACAACGTCCGTCCCGATCTGGCCGCCGCGATCGGCACGGGCGGGGTCCACGGGTACGTCTATTGGGACGAGCTTCTCAGCGTCGGGGCCAAAAGGTTCCCGGAGGACATCGTGACGGACATCCCCTCGTCCATCCCCCTCTACGCCTCCGACGGCGTCACCGTCATCGGCGAGTTCCCCATCGGCGGCAGGACCGACGACGCCCCCGCGTTCAACGTGGTCATAGAGCCCTACGAGCTTTTGAAAAGCGACACCGCGTTTACCCTGGAGGAGGGCCGGACCGTCAGGATCTTCGGGGCGTACACACCGATCTTTTTCGATCTCGTCTTCGGCCTTGTGGACGCCAACGGCAATTTCTACGGAGCCGCCGCCACTGGCGGGACCATGGACCAAACCATCCCCGTCCCCGCCGCCGGAACCTACTACCTGGCCTTCCGCAACCCCTCCGACACCACCGTCCGGGCAACGGGGTATGTGTACCGGTGAAGGCGTATTTTTGGGCTTTTGCGTTAGTCGAAGGGCGGGAACGCATCGGAAGAACGGGCCGCCAGATCCAGTGCCCCTCCCCTTGGGAGGGGGCAGGGGGTGGGTGTGTAGATGGATATACGGACCCACCCTGCCCATCGCTGCGCTCGGGCACCCCTCCCAAAGGGAGGGGCAAATTAGGCGGCGGATTGCACAGCGTTTTTTGGCGGCACGGTGATAATCGAAGGACGGGCGGGTCCCAGACCCGCCCGTCCCCTAATTCAATATTTTTTGCGGGGCTTCGCCTCGCAAAAAATCCCTTTTGTCACGGTGAGTGTGCGAGCAAAGCGAGTGCGCGAACCGTGACAGCAGGAAAGGCCCTCTCGAATTCCGCAAAATTCGGGAGGGCCTTTCCGCACGTATCCCCTTGGCATTGAAAGGGCGAAGCCCTTTCAAGCCAGTTATTCTAATTCGAACGCTCCCGTGTAGAGCTGGTAGTAGGTGCCCTTTTGCTCGATGAGCTGCTCGTGGGTGCCGCGTTCGATGATGTGGCCGTGGTCCAGGACGATGATGGCGTTGGAGTTCATGACGGTACTGAGGCGGTGGGCGATCACGAACACCGTCCGGCCCTCCATGAGCCGGTCCATGCCCCGCTGGACAAGAGCCTCGGTGCGGGTGTCGATGGAGCTGGTGGCCTCGTCCAAAATCATCACCGGGGGATCGGCCACGGCGGCCCGGGCGATGGAGATGAGCTGTCTCTGGCCCTGGCTGAGCCGCGCGCCGTTATTCGTGAGCATGGTGTCGTACCCCTCGGGCAGACGGGTGATGAAGTCGTGGGCGTTGGCGAGCTTCGCGGCCTCGATGCACTCCTCGTCCGTGGCGTCCAGCCGCCCGTAGCGGATGTTCTCCATCACCGTGCCGGTGAAGAGGTTCACGTCCTGCAAGACGATGCCCAGGGAGCGGCGCAGGTCGGCCTTTTTGA
>CANQZF010000224.1 GCA_947628265.1 uncultured Oscillospiraceae bacterium | reverse complement strand
AGTCGCTCCCCACCACGTTGTGGAGCCGCTCCAGAAGGCCCTTGTCCACGAAGGAGTTGAAGAAGGCCATCTCGTCCGGGCATTTTTCCAAAACAGTGTTGATGATGAATTTGACCATGGCCTCCATGACCTCCAGGTCCCCCGCAAGGTCGCAGAAGGCCATCTCCGGCTCGATCATCCAAAACTCCGCCGCGTGGCGCTGGGTGTTGGACTTCTCCGCCCTAAAGGTGGGGCCGAAGGTGTAGACGTCGCCAAAGGCCATGGCGAAGTTCTCGGCGTTTAATTGCCCGGAGACGGTGAGGTTGGCGGGCTTTCCGAAGAAATCCTGGATGTAGTCGATCTCCCCGCTCTCGGTGCGGGGCGGGTTTTCGGGGTCTAAGGTGGTGACCCGGAACATCTCCCCCGCGCCCTCGCAGTCGGAGGCGGTGATGAGGGGCGTGTGGACGTAGACGAAACCGCGCTCCTGGAAGAAGGTGTGGATGGCGTAGGCCGCCACGGAGCGGACCCGGAACACGGCGGAGAAGAGGTTGGTGCGGGGGCGCAGGTGCTGGATGGTCCGCAGATACTCCACGCTGTGGCGCTTTTTCTGTAAGGGGTAGTCCGGGGTGGAGACGCCCTCCACCTCGATGGACACGGCTTTCAGCTCCAAAGGCTGCTTGGCCTCCGGCGTCAGGGCCACCTTCCCCACCACGGTGAGGGCCGCACCCACGTTCTGGGAGGCGATCTCGGCGTAGTTGGAGAGGGTCTCCCGCTCCATCACCACCTGGAGATTTTTAAAGCAGCTGCCGTCGTTGAGCTCAATAAAGCCGAAATTCTTCATGTCCCGGATGGTCCGGGCCCAGCCGGAGACGGAGATGACCTCACCGTCCAGGCGCTCCGCGTCCGCGAACACGGCGGCGATCTTCAGGGATTTTTGCGTTAAAGCACTCATAAAAATACCTCTTATTTTCTCACAACTATAAGCTGTGTGGAATGGCAATAGCTCTCGGTGTAGGCAAGGCCCTCGTTTTCCGGGTCCGCCTCGATGCGGCCCACGGCGAAGGAGGTCTTGCCGCTCTGGGCCATGTAGAGAAGCATATCCGGTTTGACCACCATAAATTCAGGCTCCAGCCCCAGGTCCGCGCAGACGGCCCGGACCACGTCGATCTCCAGGCCCCGGAGCTCCCCGTTATCGTCCAGAAAGGCGTAGGGGTAAAATTCCGCCGTCACCGCCACGGACACCGCGCGGCTGTCGGCCGGCGGGGTCCACTCGACGCTCTCCAGGCCCAGCTTCCAGGCCTCTTCGATGCGTTTAAGCTCCCCGGAGTCCCGGAGCCGGCCCAGAGCGGCGTTGAGGTTTTCCAGCATCAGCCGGTTCTCCGCCGAGACCGCCAGGACGTACCGGGCGTCCACATACGCCTCCTTCAGCTTCGTGACGGCGGAGGTGTAGTCGCGCATCTTATCATAAGTGTCCTCATCCGCTATGGCGCAGTCGATGCCGCCGCTTTTGAGCTCAGCGGCCAGGGCCTCGGCGCTCTCATAGACGCCGACGTACAGCTCCCCCTCAAAAAGCCGGGCGTACCCCGGGGAGGCGGTGCCGTCCAGAACGCCCACGCTGGCGCCCGCCAGGTCCGCGCGGGTGAAGACGTGGTTGTCCGGCGCCCCCGCGTTACAGGCGGAGAGGGAAAACAGTATGAAAACGGCCAAAGCCGTGGAAAAGAGCTTTCTCATATTATGTAAACCTATCTAATTCCATAAAAACGGACAGGCCGTTTTTATGGAATTGTTTGTAGTGTTGTTCGCAAGACTCTATTTTATTATATTTTTCATCACAGCGCAACAGATTTTTGAAAAATTATTCTCCGTTCTCGCCCACGGCCTCCCGCGCCGCCCGCTCGTACTCGTCCAAAAGGGAGGACGCGTCCTCGCGGTTTGCGCCCTCGGCCCGGAGGAGCAGGGCGCTCCCGTCAAAGGAGGGCGACACCCGGAGGGTCCCGCGCCCCTCCGAAAGCTTAAGGCCCGCCGTGAGATCGGCGGCGAACTCCGCTCTCGCCCCGGCCAAAAGCTCCATGGCCCTGGCCCGGGAGCAGTTCACCTCCACCCGGCGCTCCGCCGCCTCAAAGGGCGGAAGGTCGTCCCGGAGCCGGGAAAGCTCCACGTTGTCCCGGGACATGGCGGCGGCGATGAGGGCCGCGCCGAGAATGGCGTCCCGGAGATACCGCTGGCGGCAGATGTCCCCCTCCCGGGCCGCCGTCAGCTTACAGCCGTAACGGACGGCCAGACGCTCCGCCGCCGCCGGGAGGTCCTCGGGGATTGCCAGGACCGAGACGCCCAGGCGCATGGCGGCGAGGGCGGCGAGGGCCAGGGCGTGAGCGGGGTCTGTCCTCCGTCCCCGCTCGTCCCGGACCTCCAGCGAAAAGCCGCCGGGGAGGACGTCGAAGGACGGCACTCCGTGCCCCGCCTCGCCGATCTCAAACCCCAGGCCCGCCAGGACGCACCGAAGGGCCCGGTTCTCCGCGCCGGAGCCGGTGACCGCGGCCCGGGCGGGCCGCAGGAGGGGGCCGGAGAGGCTCTTCACCTCGTCGATGATTCCGGAGACATAGGACCTGGCCGCGCCGGTGATCACGGTGACAGGGCCAACACGCTCCGCCGTTACCGTGGACCCGGAGGCCAGGGACGACTCCAGGGAGCGGCGCTTTCCCGGCTGCAGAGGGAGCCCGTGGGGACCCAGCACCGTCAGGGTCACGGCGCTCCCCTCCTCCCGGACAAACACCGCCGCATTCAGGGCAAAGACGTCCATGGACCCGGCAAGCTGGGCCTCAAAATCGCAGTCGAGGCGGCAGCACTCCCCGCCGGAGGCCGTGACCCCACAGGCCACGGCGTCGGAGAGGAGCCGCGCCCCCTCCCCGCCGGAGTGGGCCGTCCCCACCCGGCTGTCCTTCCCCAGGGCCCAGCCCAGGGACATGGCGGCCTCCGGGGTCATCGCGCCACGTAGGGCGGAGCGGACGCGCGTTTCGTCGGAAAACCGCGCCGGCTCCCGGGGGGTGGCGGCGGTGACGCTCTTTTTGAGGACCCGTCCCGCCGGGGCCTCCCGGTCCGTCCAGAGCCGCACC
>CANQZF010000223.1 GCA_947628265.1 uncultured Oscillospiraceae bacterium | reverse complement strand
ACCCGCGACGTCCTCTGCCCTGGCGGGGTCCAGGGACGAAAGGAGCCTTTTCACGCGACATAAGGGAAGAAGTCGCTTTTGCCAGATCCAGGCCAGCGCAGATAGCGCCGCGCCCGTGACCGCCGCGCCCAAAAAAGCCCTAATGGCGGTGAGACGCGATCCCAAAAGGATAAAAAAATCCGCCGCCACGCCAAGAAGCAATACCGTGACGGCGGCGGAAACAGCTTTTGCAAGCTCCCTTGTGAGGGAGCGCCGGAAGCTCTCATCATATATAGTTCCCATCACATCACCCCTCGTAAGGCTCTGCTCAATTCGGCGTAGAAACGTTCGCCAAGCTCCAGGACAACGATGGCGGGTCTCATCTTTCTGCCAACGACGCATTCCCCCGTCTCGGCAAGCATCCGATGGGCGGCGTCCTCGTTGAGACTCAGATCCACAGCGCCCCGGGGCGGCTGTCCCTCAAGTGGCCGGAAGGCACGGACGGAGGAGAGCTCAAAGCTGACGTAGCGCCGGCGTTTGTTGCCATAGAGCCGGTAGACCGTAAAACGCCCGCCCTGGAGCTCATAGTCATATTGGAGCGTCAGCTTGTGGATGGGGTACTGAAGACCGATAATAAGCACCGCCAGCGGAAGGCCCACCACGGCCATGTGGATGCAGTACTGCCAGAAGGCGGTCCGATCCGTCTCCCACAGCACCCCGGAAAGGGACAGGCCGAAGCCCTCCAGAATGATGAAGATCAGGAGGAGGACACACTGAAAGATCCTCAATCCCCTGCCCCAAGCGCGGCTGTAGGAGCTGTTCTTTCTTACGACGGCATCCTCAAGCATATCTCTCACCTCACATTTTCAGCTCCGCCGCCCGGTAATCGGAGGGCCACATCCCAGTGTGCTGCTGGAACACCTCGGAGAAGTAGCTGCGGGAGCAGTAATTCAGCATATCGCTGATGTCCTGGATGGAATAGGACGGGTCCGAAAGAAGCACCTTGGCCCGTTCCACCTTTCGCCCGTTTATGTAGTCCCATACGCTGACGCCCATCTCGCTTTTGAACTTGCGGGTCAGGTAGTATTTTGTGTACCCTGCCACGTCCGCCAACTCCTCCAGCTCGATCTTGTCGTATATGTGCATCTCGATATAGTCGCAGCAGGCCTGGACGTATTTGGAGATGTCGGAGTTTTGACGGCACCGATGGACCCGGTGGACGAAATCATCGAACATCTCGTCCAGGATGTGCTTGGCCTCCGTAAAGCTCTTGCAGTTGGCTATAGCCTCCTCGTAGGCGTCTCCCACGGAATAGGCCGTGGAGGGTGGGAGGCCCCCGCGAATGGCCGCCCGGACAGAGAGTGTAATGAAGGTGATGGCCACCGTCATGATCTTGTCGGAGGATTTCTTATACTTCGTGTTGCTCAGGGTCGCCTTGTTCACCGCGTTGTTGAGGGCGTGGGAATAGTTGATGTTGCCCTCCTCGATCATCTTGAAGAGCTCCTGCTCCGCCGCGTAGACTCCGGGATGCCGGATGGCATCCGTATTTTCATCCTCCTCGTCGGGAATCAAAAGCGGCGATTTGCGCTTTTGATCTTTCTCCGCCCGTTCAAACTGCAGATCCGTGAAGGCGATCTTCTCCCCCGTGACACATAGATGGAGCATCTGGACATAGGGGTAAAAGCGCGTGGCAGAGAGGACCGGGGTAGAGAGGAACTGGTTGATGACCTTTCTGCGAAAGCGCAGCGGCATGGGCTGCTTATCGCACTCCCGCTCCACCTCCTTGACGTTCAGGTCCGAAAAGCATACCGGCCCCAGGACGTGGACAGCCGCTACCGCCCCGTCCCTCTTTTCAAACACATAGGCCCAGGTGGCGCCGAGAGGCGCGGAGCAAACCAACGGCTCGTCCCGCTCCGCCCCGTACTCCAGAGCCTTGCGGAGACTGCTCTTTTTGTCCGCGGAACCGTTTTTGAAAATGGTCCTGCAAAACACCGCCGGATCGTCGTTTGTGGAGCTTAAAAGTTCAAGCTCCGCGTCGAATTTCCAATAGTCGACCTTGCGAAAACAGGAAATGAGCTCTAACAGCACCGAGATCTTGTCCGAAATTTCCATGCGCGCGCCCTCCGATCCATAAGTTTCGCAAATTGATGGACAGCTTGTATAATTGATTATACAATATAATGGCGGGCAAACGCAAATAAGAAATTCGTTTTTATGTATGCCAATTCGTTCTAAAGTTGCAAAAAATTACAAAAATCCCTATTGGCGTAAAAAGCTCCTCCGAAAGCGAGCTTTCGGAGGAGCTAAAGGGTCAGGAGCCTAAAATAGCCTGATAGATAGCGGTGACCTTCTCCGGGCCGTATTTATTGAGCATGGTGCAGTAGTTATCCCAATCCTTGCCGTTGAGATCCAGTTTTCCGGTGATGAACTGCGGGATATTCGCGGACATATAGGTATCGATATTGGCGTAGACCTTGCTGTACCGGGCAGATTCCTCGGAGCTGAACTGGCCCTTCTGAATGTCGTTGGAGGGATAGCCCGTGTTCAGGTAGTAGTCCCACATCTTCATGGCGTCGTTCGCGTACACGGTATAGCTGTCGTTGAGCGCGGGGACAAAGCCGATGTCGTACATTCCGATGGACATACGCTTGCCCGCCACGGCGGAGGCAAGGTTGTTGTCCTCCTTTGTAGCCGGATTGCGGATATATTTGGGTGTGCCGTCCTCGTTCTGCTCCACGGTATAGCCGGAGGTAAGGCCAAACTTCTTATAGGTGGGGTCATCCATCTCCTTGACCTGATCCTCATTGAGGCCAAGGCAGATGAGAAGTCCGCCCTCGGTGGTATAGAAGTAGTCAAGGAAGGTCAGCAGGGTGGGCAGGTCCTCCTCTGACACCTTCTTGGTGATGACCTGGGAGCCGCCGACGCGGTTGTACTGGTAGAAGGAGTAGGGCGTCTGATTGCGGGTCTCATCGGCGCCGTAGAGGTCGTTGATAGGCTGGGGGGCGCCGTAGACCATAATGCCGGAGGTGAGCTTGTCGCCGTTGTCCAGGAGGTTGCCGGTCTCGGCGCGGCGGCCGATCCACATTCCCACCTTGCCGCTGTGGCTCTTGGCGGTGTC
>CANQZF010000222.1 GCA_947628265.1 uncultured Oscillospiraceae bacterium | reverse complement strand
GGGAGATCCGCCCCGGTACCGAGCCCATGCCCGCCATTCTCGGCTTCGCGGCGGCGGCAAAGACGGGGAACGCCACGTTTTCCGAGGATATAAGGCGGATGTCGGATATAAAGGAGCACCTGAAAACAGCGCTTCAGGAGGCGGTCCCCGGCCTTCGCGTCATTGGAAAAAGCCGCGCGCCCCACATTCTCAGCATCTCCCTGCCCGGGTATAAGAGCGAGGTCCTGATGAACCTCCTGGACGCCAGGGGCATCTGCGTCTCCAAGTCCTCCGCCTGCAAAAAGGGCGCGCGCAGCCATGTTTTGGAGGCCATGGGCGAGAGCGCGGAGGTCATCGACGGCGCTATAAGGATCAGCCTTTCCCGGTACAGCGCCATGGACGAAGCGGATGACTTCGTTTCCGCCCTCCGCGACGCCGCCGGGACGCTGCGGGTGAAGATACGGTAGACGGGGGACAGAATGGATTTGACATATACCATCACGAGGCTGGACCCCGGGGATTTTGACCTCTGCGGCGCTTTATGGGATATAGAGCGCCGCGCGGACCTGGCAAGCCGCTTTCGCCGGGAGCTTTTGGAGGGAAATCGGACCACCTTCCTGTGCCGGGATGGGGAGGCACCTTTGGGAGAGGTATCTCTGGTCCGGTATACGGACGACCCGGATTACACCGTTGAAAACCGGCGGCTCTACGTGTCCAGACTTCTGGTAAGGCGCGATGTCAGGCGTCGCGGGATCGGCAGGGCCCTGCTGCGTACCGCTTTTGAGACGGCGCGGGCGTGGGGGTACGCGGAGCTTTCCGTCGGAGTGAATCTTGACAATTTCGCGGCGCTGAAATTGTATTGGGAGGAGGGCTTTGACAGCATCCTCTATATCGGCGAGGATGGGGACGGGCGGTTTGTGAAGCTGCTCAAAAGACTGGGAAAACTGGAGGGACTATGATCAAAGCTGTGATTTTTGACCTCGACAACACGCTTTTACGCTCCGATAAGAGCCTGTCCGCCTACTCCTGGGGCGTTCTGGAGAGGTGCCGGGAGCGGGGGATACTGGTCCTGGCGGCCTCCGCGAGGCCCGAGCGGACCATCCGGGAATTTGGCATTTTCGGGGAGTTTGACGCACTGGTGACCCTCAACGGCGCCCGGGTGGTTCTGCCGGGGCGGGTCCTTTTAAACGGCATTTCGGAAGAAACCGGGCGGGCCATTCTCTCCAGGCTCATCCGCGTCCCCGGCGCGGTGGTGTCGGTGGAGATGAGCGGCGGCATTTTTGCCTCTGCCCCCATCCCGGAGTGGAACGCGGGCGTTTTCGGGGGCTTTCCGGCGCTGCCGGAGGGGGAGCTATATAAGATTTTGGTGAGCAATATAGACGAAACGGATGTACAAGCTGCCATGACGGCGGATACATACTACACCGCCGTGGAGGGCGGGCGGATCTTCCAGTTCATGAGCCGGGAGGCCACCAAGTGGAACGGCGTCCGGGAGATGCTGGCCGCTTTCGGCATAGTGCCGGAGGAGACCGCCTATTTCGGGGACGACTGGGATGACATCGGCCCCGTGAAAAACTGCGGCCTGGGCGTGGCGATGGAAAATGCCATCCCGGAGGTCAAGGCCGTGGCCGACGCCGTCGCGGGGCCCTGTGACCGGGACGGCGCGGCGCGGTTTGTGGAGGAGAACATCTTATGACGCGAAAGCTCTACTATGAGGACTCCCACATAAGGGCGTTTGACGCTGCGGTGGCGTCCTGCGAAGAGCGGGACGGGGCTTTTGAGATCGTCCTGGACAAAACGGCCTTTTTCCCGGAGGGCGGCGGCAACCCGGCGGACACCGGAAAGCTGGGAAATACACTCGTCTCTTACACCTTTGAGCGGGACGGGGAGGTGGTCCACCGCTGTGCGGGGCCCTTGAAAATTGGGAGCTCTGTACATGGGGAAATCGATTGGGAGAAGCGGTTTTCCAATATGCAAAACCACACCGCCGAGCATATCGTCTCCGGCATCGTCCACCGCCGCCACGGGTACGCCAACGTGGGCTTCCACATGGGGGAGGAGGGCGTCATCGTGGACTTCGACGGCTTTGTGGACGAGCTGGAGCTTTCGGACATCGAGCGGGAGGCCAACGAGGTGGTCTGGCGCAATGTCCCCGTCACCACGAGCTTCCCCGCAACCGAGGACCTGCCGCGTTTGGAGTACCGCAGCAAGTTAGAGCTTACGGAGAACGTGCGCCTCGTCACCATTGAGGGTGTGGACGTCTGCGCTTGCTGCGCGCCCCACGTGAAGAGTACCGGGGAGATTGGCGTTATCAAAATTTTCGAGTCCATCCGCCGGAAAAACGGCGTGCGCATCCGTATGCTGGCGGGGGACCGGGCGTACGCGGACCTCAAAAAGCGCGCCGGGAGCGTGGCGGAAATTTCCGCGCTGCTCTCCGCCCCCCAGGACGACGTTACAGCGGCCGTGAGGCGACTCATGGAGGAGCGGGATGCCCTCTCCTACAAGCTGGGCGGCCTCAAACGCCGGATCATCCAAAATGAGGTTGACATAATTCAAAATACCGATAAAAATCTCGTCATCTTCGAGCCGGATTTCGACACAAAGGAGCTCCAGCTCCTCGCCAACGCCGCTAAGGAGAAATGCCCCGTCGCAGCGGCCTTCTCCGGGGACGACGAAGCGGGCTACAAATACGTCCTGGCCTCAAAAAGCACCGATTTACGCCCATTCGCCAGAGAAATGAACGCCACCCTCCAGGGTAAAGGCGGCGGCCGCCCGGAGCTCATCACCGGCACCCTCAAGGCCGCCAGGGCGGAGATAGAGAGGTATTTTATGTAAACTAATTCTTGACGAAGTCGGGCCGCCAAGAGAGGCGGCCCCTACGGCGAAACCGAACTCCTACCTCCTGTACGGACCGCCGCCCACGGCGGTTCATACAGCGGGAAAAGGGATTTTCCGTTGATTGGGAATAGAAGAAAGGAGCCCCTATGCCCTTTGACTTTAAAAAGGAATACAAGGAATTCTACCTCCCCAAAAATACGCCCACTATCGTGGACGTGCCGGAGATGAACTATATCGCCGTCAGGGGACGGGGCGACCCAAACGCGGAGGGCGGGGAGTATAAGGC
>CANQZF010000221.1 GCA_947628265.1 uncultured Oscillospiraceae bacterium | reverse complement strand
GTGCCCTGGGAGGAGGCCCCGCGCCTTGGCATCCTGGCCGCCGACGAGACCGGCAGGATCTACGACTTTGAGGAAAAGCCGGCGAAGCCCAAGTCCAATCTCGCCTCCATGGGCATCTACATTTTCTCCAAGAAGGTGCTGGAGGACTCTCTCATCGCGGACAGCCGGGACGCCGACTCCGAGCACGACTTCGGCAAGAACATCATCCCCACGCTCTTAGCGCAGGGCAAGCGGCTCTTCGTCCACCGCTTTGAGGGCTTCTGGAAGGACGTGGGGACCATCCCCAGCTTCCATGAGACCAGCATGGACCTTCTGGAGGCCGAGCCCCAGTTCGACCTGATGGGGAAGGACTTCCCCATCCTCACCCAGGACGACAGCCTCCCGCCCCACTATGTGGGACCCAAGGGCTCCGTGGAGCGCTCCTTCGTGGGCAACGGCTCCATCGTACTGGGGAAGGTGGAGCACTCCATCATCTCCAGCGGCTCCACAGTGGAGGAGAAGGCCGAGGTCATCGACTCCATCCTCCTGCCCAACGTCACCGTTGAGAAGGGAGCCCGGGTGATCCGGGCCATCGTGGGCGAGGGCGCCACCGTCAAGGCCGGCGCGGTGTTCGGCTCCGCCGACACAAACGTTCCCATCGCCGTCGTCGGCGACGACGCGGTAGTTGAATAAGGAGGTGCGTACGAATGGATAGAGTTATCGGGCTTATCGCCGCCAACTTCGAGACAAAGGATATGGGCCAGCTGACAGAGGAGCGCACAGTGGCGTCCCTCCCGTACGGCGGCGCGTACAGGGTCGTGGACTTCCCCATGTCCAACATGGTGAACTCCGGCATCAAGACCATCGGGCTCATTACCCCGTATAAATACCGCTCCATCATCGACCATGTGGGCGCGGGCAAGGCCTGGGACTTAGACCGCAAGAACGGCGGTCTCTTCGTCCTCCCCGGCTCCGTCTTCGGCATCCAGAGCGAGAACAGCCACTTCCTTTTAAGGGACCTTCGCCGGAACATCGTCTACCTCCAGAGGAGCCCCGCCCCCTACGTGCTGGTCTCCGCCGCCAACGTGGTGAGCCACATGGACTACCGGCCCCTCATCATGGAGCACATCAAGTCCGGCGCGGACATCACCATGGTCTATACGAGCTGTGACCGGGACGAGCCCCACCGCCTGGGCGTCAACGTGGAGAACGGCCGCGTGGTGGGCTTCAAGCCCAACCCCCGCAAGTACGAGGACGCCGTTATGGACACCTTCGTCATCACCCGTGAGCTCCTTATGAAGATCATGGAGTGGTACGCCGCCGTGGACTACCTGGACCTCTTCGAGGCCATCGAGGGCGATCTTGATAAAATGGACATCCGCGCCTACAAGTACGAGGGCTACGCCCGCCAGGTGTTCACAAGCCGCGATTACTTCGAGTACTCCATGGAGCTACTGAACCTGGACGTGGCAAAGGAGCTCTTCAGCCGCGAGCGGCCCATGGCCACCAAGGCCCAGGAGGACGCCCCCGCCAAGTACCTGGACGGCGCCAAGGTCAAAAACTCCCTCATCTCCAACGGCAGCCTCATCGAGGGCGAGGTGGACCATTCCATCCTCTTCCGGGGCGTCCACGTCTCCAAGGGCGCCAAGGTCCGCAATTCCATCATCATGCAAAACTGCGTCATCGAGGAGAACGCCGTTGTGGAGAACGTCATCCTCGATAAATCCGGCGTGGTAAAGGCCGGGGCCGTCATCAAGGGCACCGGCGACGCCACCTACATCATGGGTTAAGAGCCTTCTTATTTCGGGCGCGGCCTCAAAACTGGCCGCGCCCGAAGGGGGAGGAGCGGACAGTCCCCGGCCCCGGCGGGGCGGGGGAGAGTCCGGCGACGATAAGGAGGATGAAATGAGAAGAAAGCTGAGAGTTCTTTTTGCCGCCTTTGAGGCCGTGCCGTTCATGAAGACCGGCGGCCTTGGCGACGTGGGCGGCTCTCTCCCCCAGGCCCTTCGGGCCGCCGGGTGCGAGTGCCGCGTGATCATACCCAAATTCATGACCATCCCGGAGGAGTACAAGTCCAAGATGACCCACGTCACGGACTTCTACGTCTCCCTGGGCTGGCGCAACGTCTATTGCGGCATCGAAAAGCTCACCCACAAGGGCGTGGTCTACTACTTTGTGGACAACGAGTACTACTTCAACCGGGAGCGGGCCTACGGCTACTTTGACGACGGCGAGCGCATCGCCTATTTCTCCAAGGCCATCGTGGAGTGCCTTCAGTACCTGCCCGACTTCAAGTGCGACGTGCTGCACTGCAACGACTGGCACACCGCCCTGGCCCCCGTATTTTTGCGGGAGTTCTATCAGGGCCTGCCCCTTTACGAGAACGTGAAGACGGTGTTCTCCGTCCACAATCTCAAGTTCCAGGGCCAGATGAGCGACTACGTCCTGGGCGACGTGCTGGGCCTGTGGGGCATCCCCGCAGCGGCCAGCCAGCTTCGGTCCGACGAGCGCAGCGTCAACTTCATGAAGGGGGCGCTCCTCTATTCCGACATCCTCAGCACCGTCTCCCAGACCTACGCCGAGGAGATCAAGACCCCCTTCTTCGGGGAGCACATGGACCAGATCTTCCGTGACCGCCAGAGCATCCTCCACGGCATCATGAACGGCATCGACACCCAGTATTGGGACCCCGCCACAGATCCCATGCTGCCCTACAACTACTCCGCCGCCGACAGATCCGGCAAGGCCAAGTGCAAGGAGGAGCTGCAAAAGGAGCTGGGGCTGGAGGTCGATCCCGACAGGCCGCTGGTGGTGATGATCGGGCGTCTCACGGAGCAAAAGGGCATGGACCTTGTCCAGCGCGTCCTTGGGGAGCTTCTGGATCGGAGCCTCCAGGTGGCGGTCCTGGGCACCGGGGACAAGCAGTATGAGGATATGCTCAGCTACTACGCCTGGGAGCGCCAGGGCCGGTGCGCGGCCTGTGTACGCTTTGACGAGGCCCTGAGCCATCGGATGTACGCCGGCGCGGATATGCTGCTGATGCCCAGCCTCTTTGAGCCTTGCGGCCTTAGCCAGATGATCGCTATGCGCTACGGGACCCTCCCCGTGGTGCGGGAGACCGGGGGCCTCAAGGAC
>CANQZF010000220.1 GCA_947628265.1 uncultured Oscillospiraceae bacterium | reverse complement strand
ATCCTGGTAAACGGCGAGCCCTACCAAAAGGACGGCTGCCCCTTCACCCCCACTCCCCAGTACACCGGCACGCCCTAAAGGCCGCAACCCAGATCGCCCCTCCCTCCGGGAGGGGGCAGGGGGTGGGGGTCAAATCAGCGGCCCGAAGGGCCGCAACCTTATTAGCCTTCCCCGCTTAGGCGGGGAAGGTGGCGCGTTAGCGACGGATGAGGTGAGAAGGTGTGTTCATCCGAGCACTCAAAATCCTTCGGCTTCTCACCTCACCCCTGCCCCTCCCCGCCCTGCGGGGAGGGCAAAAAGGAGCGGCTTCGCCGCAATCCCATTAGCCCCTCCCTTCGGGAGGGACGCTGGGCCCGGTTCTTGCTGAACCTTCCTATAACGCCGTAGGGGCCGCCTCTTTTGGCTGCCCGTCCGTCAGTTTTCATCCGGACCCCCCAATCAACGCACAATGTTCCCGTAGGGGCCGGACACCGTGCCGGCCCGTCCACCGATTTTCTGCACCGCCCCAATAAAAGGTTTGCGGCTTCGCCGCATATTCAATCATTCGCCGCAAACTTTTGCGGCGAATACCTTTTTCGGGGATGGTACGTTAAGTTGTACCGCAATATCAGTCAACCTGGAACGGGCCGCCAAGAGAGGCGGCCCCTACGGAGCGCTTTTGCGTATAACTTTATCGTTTCCGGTCATTGTACCGCCTTCCAACATGCCGTACGGGCGGCTGCCCACAGCCGCCCCACTTTTTCACTTTTCACTCTTCACTATTACTTTTCTCTCCGCCCCTGTTCCGCTCATACCTCCTCCCCCGCCGAAACCCGTAATTGTAGCACGCGGTCATGGCGTTGGTGAGGTCGTTTTTGTAGTCCAGAAACGCGAATAATTCGGTTATCAGCAGCTTGTACCCCCTCGGCGGGGCGTCGTGAAGCTGTTTTTCCACCCAGGCGTCGTCATATGTGCGCGGCATAGTTAAATCCTCCTACGTGCATTTAGTACGTTGTTCACATAGACAGTATAACGTACAATATGCTCGTAGTCAATCCCCGAAAGGTGTGATTTTTATGTTTTGTAAGCGATTGCGGGAGGTCCGAATGGAGCGGCACATGACGCAGCAGCATCTGGCTGACCTTGTGGGCGTCGCTTTGCGGAGCTACCAGTGCTATGAGCAGGGCACGCGCCAGCCCTCATTTGATACCCTCGTGAGACTTGCGGACATTCTCGGTGTCACCACCGATTACCTCCTTTGCCGGACGGAAAAGTGATCGCCCGTCCTTTTTTCAATATTTTTCGCGGGGCTTCGCCTTGCGAAAAATCCCTTTTGTCCCGACGCTTGTGCCGCCTTCAGCGGCGCGGGCGTCGGGACGGCAGAAAAAAATTCCTGAATTCCGCAGAATTCAGGAATTTTTTTCGTACGTTCCCACTTAATTTAAAAGCCCGCAAAGCGGGCTTTTAAATTATTTAAGCTCGACCTTCGCGCCGGCTTCCTCAAGCTTCTTCTTGAGTTCCTCGGCCTCGTCCTTGGAGACGGCTTCCTTGATGGTCTTGGGAGCGCCCTCGACCGTGGCCTTGGCCTCGGCCAGGCCCTGGTTGGTGATCTCACGGACGGCCTTGATGACCTTGATCTTGGCGGCAGCGTCGAAGCTGGCGAGAACAACGTCAAACTCGGTCTTCTCCTCAACGGGAGCGGCAGCGGCGGCGGCGCCGGCGGCGGGAGCAGCCATGGCGGCGGCGGAGACGCCGAACTCCTCCTCAAGGGCATGTACGAGCTCGGAGAGCTCGAGAACGGTAAGAGCCTTGACCTCGTCGATCAGGGCGGTAACTTTTTCACTGGCCATTTTTAGTATCCTCCTGTAAGTATTTTTTTAAAGTCAGTTGATTTTTGTGATCCTCGGATCACTCGGCGGGGGCCGCTTCGGGCTCCTCGGCGGGAGCGCCCTGCTTCTCGGCGATGGCCTTCAGCACGCAAGCCAGCTGTGAAATGGGAGCCAGCATGGTGCCCAGGACCTGGGCGCGCAGAACGGGCAGCGGGGGAATCTTGGCGAGGGCCTTTATCTCATCGACAGAAATGACCTTTCCGTCCATGAAGCCGCCCTTGATCTCAAAGCAGTTTTGGAGCTTCTCGGCAAACTCGGAGACGACTCTGGCGGGGGCCAGGGCGTCCTCGTGGGAGATCGCCAGGGACGTGGTGCCGTGGAGCAGGGAGTCGAGCTCGCCGTACCCGGCGTCGTCGATGGCGAAGCGCACCAGGGTGTTCTTCACCACGGAGTAGTCCACCTTCTCCTCGCGCATCTTGCGGCGGAGGGCGGTGGCGTCGGCCACGGTGATACCGGAGTAATCCACCAGCACGCCGGCGGCGGCTCCCTTCAGCTTCTCCTTGAGCTCGGCCACCACGGCCTGCTTCTCGCTCAGGACTTTCGCGTTGGGCATATTGTTTTCACCTCCACAAAAATGATGGCGTCCACAGAAAATGCCCCGACGCGCAAAGCATCGGGGCACGGTAAAGCAAATCACATTTGCCGCCCTCGGCAGGATTTACGCGCGGTAAGCGCACCTGCTGTCTTTGGAACGCTCAGGTATGATACCACGCTTTTTCCCGGTTGTCAAGGGTTTTCTTCAAATGTTTGAGCCTTTTTAAGCCCTTTTTAAGCCTTTTTCCGGCCAAAATGGGGGCTTTACGGATAAATCACGGCCTTGCCCAGCCGAGGCTCCTGCCCACGGCGCGGCTCCAGCCCGCCAGAAGCCCCCGGCGGGTGGCCTCATCCATCTCCGGCGTAAACTCCGCGTCCACGCGCCAGAGGGAGCGCAGCTCCTGCGTATCCTGCCACGCGCCCACGGCCAGGCCCGCAAGATACGCCGCGCCCAGGGCCGTGGTCTCCCGAATCACGGGGCGGTGCACCGGGACATTCAAGATGTCCGCCTGAAACTGCATGAGGAAGGCGTCCCGGCTGGCCCCGCCGTCCACCTTGAGGGCGGCGAGCTTCATCCCGGTGTCGGCCTCCATGGCGGACACGAGCTCGGCCGACTGGTAGGCGATGGACTCCTGGGCGGCCCGGACGATGTGCTCCCGGGTGGTGGCCCGGGTGAGGCCCACGATGGTCCCCCGGGCGTACATATCCCAGTGGGGCGCGCCAAGGCCCGTGAAGGCGGGCACCAGATAGACCCCGCCGTTATCGGGGACG
>CANQZF010000219.1 GCA_947628265.1 uncultured Oscillospiraceae bacterium | reverse complement strand
GACGCGGGAGTTGGAGGCGTGGACGAACTGGCCGTTGCCTATGTAGATACCGACGTGGGTGACCTCGTAGCCGTTGGAGGAGAAGAACACCAGGTCGCCGGGTTGGAGGCTGCTCTTGCTAACGGCGCGGCCGTTGTAGAGGTACTGTCCGCCGGCTCCGCGCCGGAGGCTGTATCCATAATGCCCGTAGACGTAGTAGACAAGCCCGGAGCAGTCAAAGCCCACGGAGGGGGACTCGGCGCCATAGACGTAATTGTAGCCAACAAACTGGAGGGCGTAATTGGCGATCTCCTGGCCCACAGCGGAGGTCTCGCTGGTCCTGCTGGTGTAGACAGGCCCGCCGGAGGAGATGTCGATGAAGTCGGAGCGCATATAGCCGGTGCCGGCCTCGGTGACGATCTTGTACCAGCCGTTGTTGATGCCGATGATGGAGACGGTCTTGCCCTTGTCGTAGGCGGTGATGACGCTGTAGTCGGTGGAGGGGCCGGTGCGCATGTAGACGCCGTCGGCGTCGTTCACCGTGCCGGTGGCCTTGAAGTTCTCGGCCTTCACCACCTCGGTGAGGTACTCGGCGCTGACATAGCCCACAAGGCCGTTGTAGTTGATCTTGAACCAGGTGTCGGTGGTTTTCTCCAGTACCACGATCTTGGTGCCGCCGGAGAGGATGCCCACCCGCTCATAGTCGGTGGAGGGTCCGGAGCGGACGTTCAGCGCCGAGGTGTTCACCGTGGCGGCGCCCCAGGCGATGACCCCGCTTCCGGCGCTGACGCTGAATACGCCTACGCTTAAGACCAGCGCGAGGACAAGTCCGATGACGGCTGACTTCTTTAATCTCTTCATAGCTGTCCTTTCCTTATTTCTCTACTTGGAGGAGAGAGCTCGCTCCAGCCACACGGCGGCTACGTCCATGGCGGCGTAAAGGCCGCCCTTCTCCGTCTTCTTCACCACCCTGTCCCGGGATTTGAGGTCCGGGTCGGTGAGCTGGAGCTGGACGGTGACGCGCGTGGCGACATCCATGTCGTCCACCTTTTTCGTGTCGGTGACCTGCATCATGATGATGTATTTGTCCGACATACTGCCGTAATAGAGGATGTTGTCCTTCCGGCGAAGGGGGCGGCCACGGTATTCAAGCATGGCCTTGGGTTTGGCTGCGGTTGACATCAAGTGACCTCCTCATAAAACGTAACCAAATTGTAACACATTGTGCCGGGAATGTCAACCTGTGGAGAGAAAAAAGTTTTTATGTCCACCTGCGGTAAAAATGACACAAGATATGGGTAAAACCCGGTTTTTCAGTACCATAATCTTGCGTTTTCTACATAAAACCGACGGACCCCCACAAAATCCGCCGCCGTTTTTCCGGGAAAAACGGCGGAGAAGATGTTACAAATTTTTTACCGTGAGGGACTTGACAGCGGGCGGAGACGGTGCTATACTCTGAGCATGAACATATGAATAATTGCTCATATGAAAGGATGAACAAGCATGGATGAAATAGACGAGCTCATGTGCGCCGAGCCCGGCAGCCACGAGGACGTGGTGGGGAAGGTGCGGGAGAGCCTCCCGGACGACGACACCCTCTACGAGCTGGCGGACCTCTTCAAGATGTTCGGGGACTCCACCAGGATGAAGATCATGTTCGTGCTGATGGAGTCGGAGATGTGCGTCTGCGACATCGCGGAGCTTTTGGGAATCAGCCAGTCGGCCATCTCCCACCAGCTGCGGATCTTGAAGCAGTCGAAGCTCATCTCCTCCCGGCGGGAGGGCAAGAACATCGTCTGCTTTCTGGCCGACGACCACGTGCGGAGCATCATCGATCAGGGCCTCAGTCATGTCCTGGAGTGACATTTAAATAATAAGGGGGAAACTTGTATGAAAAAGACTTTCCGTTTGAAAGACCTGGACTGCGCCAACTGCGCGGCTAAGATGGAGCGGCAGATAAAGAAAGTGGAGGGCGTCTCCGACGCCAGCGTCAACTTCCTCACCCAGAAAATGACCGTGGACGCCGACGAGAGCCGTTTTGAGGAGATCATGGACGAGGTCGTGAGGCTCTGCCGCAAGGTGGAGCCGGACTGCGTCATCGTGAGGTGACGGCATGACGGCAAAGCATAAGCGGACCCTGGCGCGGATCTTGATCGCCGGGGCGCTCCTCATCGCGGCGTATTTCGTGCCGGCGGAGGGGCTTTGGAAATTGGCGGCCTATTTGGTTCCGTATTTTGTCATCGGCTGGGACGTGCTCTGGCGTTCGGCGCAGAACATCGCCCACGGGGAGATTTTTGACGAGAACTTCCTCATGTCCGTGGCCACTATCGGCGCCATGGCCACGGGGGAGTACGCCGAGGGCGTGGCGGTGATGCTCTTTTATCAGGTGGGCGAGCTGTGCCAGTCCGTTGCCGTGGGCAAGTCCCGCAGGTCCATCGCGGCCCTCATGGACATCCGCCCGGAGTACGCCAACGTGGTCCGGGACGGGGAGATCGTGGAGACGGACCCGGAGGACGTGGCGGTGGGGGAGACCATCGTCATAAGGCCCGGGGAGCGCATCCCCTTGGACTGCGTGGTCACCGAGGGGGCCGGCAGCGTCAACACCGCCGCCATGACCGGCGAGTCCGCCCCCAGGGACGTGGAGCCGGGGGACCGGCTCATCTCCGGCACCGTCAATATAAATTCCGTCCTGCGCGCCCGCGTGGAGAGCGTCTACGCCCAGTCCACGGTGGCCAGGATCCTGGACATGGTGGAGAATTCCTCGGAGCGCAAGGCAAAAACCGAGAACTTCATCACGAAATTTGCAAGGTATTACACCCCCGCCGTGGTCTTCTCCGCCGTGGCGCTGGCCCTCATCCCGCCCCTGGCCTTCGCACGGCCCTGGGGGACGTGGATCCACAGGGCGTTGGCGTTTTTGGTGGTGTCCTGCCCCTGCGCGCTGGTGATCTCCGTGCCGCTGAGCTTCTTTGGCGGCATCGGCGGGGCCTCCAGGCGGGGCATTTTGGTGAAGGGCTCCAACTACCTGGAGGCCCTGTCCCATGTGGACGCGGTGGTGTTCGATAAGACCGGCACCTTGACCAAGGGCGCCTTTCAGGTGACGGAGGTCCGGCCCGTGGGGATGGAGGCGGAGGCGCTTTTGCGCCTGGCCGCCGCTGCGGAGAGCTATTCCACCCACCCCATCGCCCGGGCCATCGTGGAGCGCGCCGGGGAGCCGGGGGCCGGGGACGTGAAGGCGGAGGAGCTGGCGGGCCTGGGCGTCCGG
>CANQZF010000218.1 GCA_947628265.1 uncultured Oscillospiraceae bacterium | reverse complement strand
ACCATGGTGATTCACCGCTCCCATGCGATGGAGGCATCCAGGAACAGCTTCATGTGTTCCACATACAAGAAGAGCGGTGGAAGCGACTGTACCGGGCATTATATCCGGGAATCTGAACTTGCCGTGATCGTTCTTGACGACCTCCGCCGCGTCACCCACTTCGCGAGGCAGAATGAACGCAAATTTGCGGAGTACATCGGCATGAAGCGCACGAAGGAGGCGCAGAAGGAAATCCGCAGCCTTGAAAAGCAGATTGCAATGATGACCAAGCGTCAAAGCGAGCTCATGTCCCTGTTCAAACGTCTCTATGAGGATAACGTCTTAGGCCGCATCCCGGATGAGCAGTACAGAATACTCTCCGACGAGTACATCTCGGAGCAGGAGAGCATCAAAACCGCCCTTCCAGATCTGATTGTCCGCTTACAAGAATTGAAAGACTCCACCTCCAACTTTGACCGCTTCCTGGAGAACGCCCACAAGTACACAGAAATAGACGAACTGACCCCGGAGCTTCTCCACACCTTCATCAAGCGCATCGAAGTCGGTGAGCGCGCCAAGAAGTATTCCCGCAGCGCTCCCCAAGAGATCGTCATCCACTACCGTGACATCGGCATCCTAGACGACATGCCCCAGGAGCTTGAGGATATCCTCATACAGGTCGCTGAGCTGGATCTGGAAATAGCATGACACAAATTACAGGAGCCTGTGTGTCAACACAGGCTCCTGCAAGAAAAACACTATTCAATTAGGTAGGTTCACAATGTTTCCTTACGGCACCGCCCCGGAGAGGCGGCCCCTACGGTTGATTTTTGGGTTTCTACGTTTGGCGAAAGATGTTTGCGCATCGGGGAATCGGTCGGCCGTGGGCGGTGACCGAAGGGAATGCCCTTGGGTGCCGACCCTACGGCAAGATTTTGCGTTTTATTAAATGTTCCGTTTATTATACCGCCAAAAAATACGCCGTAAGGGCCGACGACCGAAGGGAGTACTCTGGAGTATGACCACATCGGCCCGCCCCCCATTTTTCGTTTGGCCTCCATTCAACGCGTAAACGTCCCGTACGGGCCGCGCATCTGGGCGGCCCGTTCTTCCGATACCCTTTGACTTTCATTCAACGAAACCACCCCCATATTTGCTGTAGGGGCCGATGACCACATCGGCCCGCTCCCCGTCCACCGCCGCACCCTCAACTAACGCCGCATGGGCCGCCGCCCAGGTTGGCCTATTCCCGGATACGGTTTTCGCCGCAAACCTTTTCCCCGCCACTGACCTCTTTCGCCCGTTTTCGCATTGAAATTGGTATAAAATGGGCCCTGTATTCATACTTAAGGAGGTCAACGCCATGGGAAAAAAAGTGTTTATTCTTCTTCTGGCAGTATGTCTGCTGGCCGGCGTCACCGCGCTTCCCGCCTTCGCGGTGGAGGAAGGGACGGAGCTCTCCGTCACGGCGGGCGGGGAGGCTCTGGGCGCGGCGGGGTTCTTTCGCGGCTCTGACGGGCGGGTGATGGTGCCGCTGCGGGCGGTGTCTGATGCCCTGGGGGCGCAGGAGGTCCTTTGGGACCCGGCGGACAACTCCGCTACGGTGACGCTCCCGGGCCTTTCGCTCTATGTCCCTTTCTGCAAATACTGGATCCGGGCCAACGACCGGTACTTCTTTAACCCCGGGGGCGTGTACATCGAGGACGGCGTTTCGTACCTCCCGGTGGAGGCGCTGGCCTGGGCCTTCGGCGCGGAGCATACATACGCGCCGGAGACGGGGAGCGTGGTCATTTCAAAGCCCGGGGAATTCCCGGAGCCGGGGGGAACGTTCTACAACAGCGAGGACGTATACTGGATGTCCCACATCATTTACGCGGAGGCGGGGGCGGAGTCCCTTTTGAGCATGGTGGCCGTGGGGAACGTGGTGATGAACCGGGTGGCGGACAGCGCCTTCCCGGACACGGTGGAGGCGGTGATCTTTGACCGGCGGTTCGGCATCCAGTTCTCCCCCGCCTACTCCGGGGGCATCTACATGACCCCCTCGGAGGAGAGCGTCATCGCGGCCAAGCTGGCCCTGGAGGGGACGAAAGTCGTGGGCGACAGCCTCTTTTTCGCGGCGGAGTACATGGCGAAGACCTGCTGGGCGGGCCTCAACCGGCCCATGACCTACATCGTCGGAACCATTGTATTTTACGGTTAAAATTTAAAAAAGGCCCCGAGAGGGCCTTTTTTTATACGCTTTTTCCTTCGTAGCGGAGGGTATTGTTTTCCAATGTGAGGACGCCGTAAGTCCTCCGGCCCATGCCGACAGTGCCGGGGTTGATGAGGAGCATCCCCTGGACCTCCTCGAAATGCGGGGTATGGGTGTGGCCGAAGAGGGCGGCGTCGGCCCCGGCGGTGAGGGCGGTGTTGACGAGCCTTTCAAGGCCCAGCTTCACCCCGTAGAAGTGCCCGTGGGTCAGGAAGAACTTCTTCCCCCGGAGCTCAAAAAAGAGGTACCGCTCCCCGCCCATACCGAAGTCGCAGTTCCCGGCCACGGAGGCCACGGGGAGGTTGGGATGGAGCCTTCGTATCTCGTCCGCGTCCGACTCCAGATCCCCCAGGTGGAAGATGTAATCGGGCTTTTCCTCGGCGATGGCCGTCTCCATGGGGGCGATGTTCCTGTGGGAGTCGGAAAAAACAAGTATCTTCATGTGTAACCCTCTCTATCCCTCCCGAATATACTGGGTTGATGAACGGAGGGATGCGATATGCAAAGCGATTTGAAAAGCGCGGCGGATCAGTTTCTTGCCGGCGAGGACGGGCAGCGGCTCTCCCGCAAAAAGGAGGACTTAAAGCGCCTGGCGGCCTCCGCCGACGGCGAGAAGGTCCGCTCCATGCTGGAAAAGGGCGGCTTTGAGGACGCCGTCCGCCGGGGCGACACCGGGGCCCTCAAAAACGCCGTCTCCGACATTATGAAGACCGACTCCGGGGCCAGGCTCATGCGGGAGCTCCAGGCGCTCATGGGGAAAAAGTAAGGGGGGCGCGGTATGGGCGAGTTTGAGGACGCGCTGAATTCCATCCTGTCCTCCCCCAAGGACATGGAAAAGATCCTGGGGCTCGCCCGGGAGCTCTCAGGCTCCGCCGAGTCCGAGAAAAAGGAGGAGCCGCCCAGGGAGGAGCCGGGGATCCCCGGCCTTGGGGACTTTGACCCCAAGCTCCTGGGGGTCTTCGGCAGGCTCATGGGCGAGCTTAAATCCGGGGACGACGGAAAAGCGGAGCTGGT
>CANQZF010000217.1 GCA_947628265.1 uncultured Oscillospiraceae bacterium | reverse complement strand
GCGTGGTGGAGCCCGTGGGGGCCCGCACCCATACTATGCGCAAGCTCTACGACTTTGACCTCATGGAGGGCGGCGGACATATCGCCGGCTGGCAGGTCGCCGGCGAGGACGCGGATAATGTGTGCCGCGCCTTTGATAAACTCACGGAGCGTGAGGTCCAAATCGTCATCGGCGACGGGAACCACTCCCTGGCGGCGGCAAAGGAGCTCTGGAACGAGCTGAAGGCCACCCTCACCCCGGAGGAGGCCGCCGTCCACCCCGCCCGGTACGCCCTGGTGGAGCTCAACAACGTCTACGACCCCAGCGTCATCTTCGAGCCCATCCACCGGGTGGTGTTCGGCGTGGACCCGGAAAAGCTCCTGGAGGTCATGCGGGAGAAGCTGACCATCCCCGACGGGCGGGAGATCGAATACGCCGTGGGCGGCCACGTCCGGGGCAGTCTCAAAATTCGCGGCAGGAGCTTTGGCGGCATGATTGAAATGCTCCAGAGCTTTCTGGAGGAGTACGCCGCCATGGCCGACGGGGGCGACGTGGACTACATCCACGACGAGTCCTCCCTCTTGGCCCTCACCGAGGAGCCCGACACCGTGGGCTTTCTCCTCCCGGCCATGGACAAGTCGGAGCTCTTCCGCACCGTCCTCTCCGACGGCGTCTTCCCCAAAAAGAGCTTCTCCATCGGCCACGCCAGGGACAAACGGTACTATCTGGAGTGCCGGAAAATAAAATAACGTATAAAAAAGCCCTGAATTCCAAGGAATTCAGGGCTTTTTTCATTCTTTCCGCCGCTTCCTTCTGCGGCGGTCCGGGCGGCGTTTGCGGCGGGCGGCGCAGATGAAGGTCTCGGCGGCCTGGGCCTTTGAGAGCCTTCGGAGGTTTTCCGGGGTGGCCTCCATGACCTCGTTATACGTCCACCAGGCGCCGTCCGGCTGGTGGACGAGCTGTAAGCGCCTTATGTACCCGCCGTGGTCGTCGCAGGAAAAGGGCGAATAGTAGATCTCTCCCCCGGCGGTGTACCAGGCGGCCACGCGGCTCACCGCCATGCACTTGGGGCACACGGCCCGGCGGGAGCCCATGTTATTGAGGGCCGCCTCCCGGCTTTTAAAGGGCCCGAAGCGGACCTGGCCGCGCCGGGGCTTTTTGGGCTTGGGCGCGGGGAACACGTCCTCCCTCGTCATGGTGAAGACCGAGGACTCCAGATGCTCCCGGAAGGCGTACGCCCCCACAAGGCAGGTGTACACCGCGTCGTTGAGGGCGTTGTGGAAGACGAAGGAGTCCGGGATGCGGCAGTACTCGCACGCCATAAAAAGCGGCACGGCGTTGACCTGGCCCAGGGTCTTGGCGAAGGCGGCCTGGATGTCCAGGCACCTCTCGGGGAAGTCGTATTCCACCCCGAAATAGGCGGCGTTGCGGGCCAGGATCTTAAAGTCGTCCCTCCCCCACTCGCCAAATTCCGTCTCGCCGTCGCACCAGTCCACGAACTCCTCCAGCGCCTCCTTGAAGGTGGCGGAGCTGCGCATACTCCGCTCCAGCTCCGGCAGGACCCGGGCCCCCGGAGAGAATCGGCTGTGGACCCGGGGACGGATGAAGGCGTTGAAGGTCCCGGTGATGGGCCCGCCCAGCTTATCGCACCGCACGGCGCCGATCTGCAAGATCTCCTCCAGCCGCTCGCCGTACATGCCGCTGTTGAATTCAAGATCGAGAATGACCAACCGGGCGCTCCCCCCTTTCCAAAGGTTTTTTCACATCTCCGCCGCCTTTTCCAAGTCCTCCCGGAACACCAGCGTCAGGTCCCGCTCGTCGATGTCCGGGTCGGCGGCGACCCGGTCCGCGTGGACGCCGATGACGTTCTCAAAGATGTTCCGAACGTCCCGGGCGTTGCCGAAATTGTCCCCACGGGTGAGGTAGAGGTCGCGAAAGAGCTTTTTGGCATACTCCTGAGCCTCTACCGTCAGGCGGTATTTGTTTTTCTCGCACATGGAGAGGAAAATTTTATAGAGCTCCTCCCCCGAGTAGTCCTCAAAGACGAAGTACCGGTTGAAGCGGGACTGGAGGCCGGGGTTGGAGTCGATGAACCGCTCCATCAGGTCCTCATACCCCGCCACGATCACCACAAGGTCGTCGCGGTGGTCCTCCATGCCCTTCAAGACCGTCTCGATGGCCTCATGGCCGAAGTCGTTCTCCCCGGTGTTGGCCGCCAGGGAGTAGGCCTCGTCAATGAAGAGGACGCCGCCGACGGCCTTTTTGACGGCCTCGTCCGTCTTGATGGCCGTCTGGCCCACAACACCCGCTACGAGCCCGGAGCGGTCCACCTCCACAAGCTGGCCCTTGGAGAGCACCCCGATGGCGTAGTAGAGCTGGGCGATGAGCCGGGCCACGGTGGTCTTGCCGGTGCCGGGGTTGCCCATAAAGACAAGGTGCAGGCTCATGGCCGGGGTGGGCAGGTCGCGCTCCTCCCGGAGCTTGCGGACCTTGGCAAGGTTTATAAGGCTCCGGACGTTCTTTTTGATGTCCTCCAGGCCTACGAGGGCGTCCAGCTCCGCTAAGAGCTTATCCAGGTCCGGCTTTTCCGGGGACTTCTCCGCCTCGGTCTTGGGGGCCTCCGGGCCGATGGCGCCGCCCTTGGCCTCCATCTCGCGCAAGAGCTTGTCCGCCGCCAGCTTGGCCTCGTCCATGGAGGCGACCAGCTCATCCGCAGACGGCCTCTCCGGCTTTTTCGTGGTGACGGAGCCGCCGGGGCCCGTGAGGGTCACGGTGAGCTGGTCCTTCAGGCGCTTTATGTCGTCCAGATACGACGACGCCGGACGCAGGTTGTAGGCGTTGAAGTCGATATTCGTGCCGTATATCTTCGGCTCCTTCTTCTTATCCGCCATGACTTCTCCTCAAAACTCCGCGTTGCCCCAAGTGCGGGGGTGCGGCAGGACGTCGCGGATGTTGGAGACGCCCGTGAGGTACATGATCATCCGCTCAAACCCCAGGCCAAACCCGGCGTGCTTGCAGCCGCCGTAGCGCCGGAGGTCTAAGTACCACCAGTAGTCCTCCTCCCGTAAGCCCAGCTCGGCCATGCGGGCGGTGAGAATGTCCAAACGCTCCTCACGCTGGCTCCCGCCGATGATCTCCCCGATGCCGGGGGCCAGGCAGTCGGCGGCGGCCACGGTCTTTCCGTCGTCGTTAAGGCGCATGTAAAAGGCCTTGATCTCACGGGGATAGTCGGTGACGAAGACAGGGCGCTTGAAGACCTGCTCGGTCAAATACCGCTCGTGCTTGGTCTGGAGGTCCGTGCCCCAGTCCACCTTG
>CANQZF010000216.1 GCA_947628265.1 uncultured Oscillospiraceae bacterium | reverse complement strand
CGGAGAGGGCGGGGGAATTTAACCATTTTTCATACGCTTCACGGTAGCTCATTTTGATTTTCCTCCTCGTTTATGATGTCGTTTTCGCTGGTGCTGATAATATTTTTGGCGTCCTCAAGCATACTCTTGGGGACGAAAATATCCATACCGAAGCCGGATTGGCCCAGAATGACGCGTCCCAGCACCCCGTCGGAGGGGTAGCGGCCCACGCTGGGCACGCCACAGGCCCAGAGCATGTTCCGGGTCATCACAAGCTCCGTCTCGTTGCCGAAGATGCGCTCCAGAAAGACCGGCTCCTCCGGCTGGCCGTCGGGGCCCTTGGGCCAGGTGCCCACGACGGCGGAGGTGTATTTAAAGCTCCACTCGCCGCTCATTTGTGGTATTTCCCTCCGTTCATGATGGAAAAGGCCCGGTAAAGCTGCTCCAACACCATCACCCGGGCCAGGTGGTGGGGGAAGGTCATGGGAGACATGGAAAGCCGCAGGGCCGCCTGGTCCTTGACGCTTTTGTGGAGCCCGTCGGACCCGCCGATGACCAGCGCCAGCTTGGAGGCGCTCATGGTGAGCGTGGACAGCGTCTCGGAGAGCTTCTCCGAGGACATCTCCCGCCCCTCCACGCACAGGGCGATGAGCGCCGCGCCCCGGGGGACGGCCCTTCGGATGGCCTCCGCCTCTCTTGCGAGGGCCGCTTCGATCTGGCCGGGGGAGGGGGACTCCGGCTTTCGCTCCTCCGGGAGCTCCAGGACGGTTATTTTGCAAAAAGCCCCCAGGCGTTTTATGTACTCGGCGCAGGCGTCCAGGTAGAATTTCTCCTTGAGCTTTCCCACGCAGATCAGTGTCACTTCAACCATTGTATAAAAGGATGGGGGCAGAAGTTGCCCCCGTGTTTGTTATCCAATCTTGATGACTTCCTGCTCCTCGGCGTCGGGGATGTCCACGCTCTCGATGTCCGCGCCCACGGCCCGGAGCTTTTCCACCAGGTCCTCGTAGCCCCGCTCGATGTAGTCGATGCCCTCAATCTCCGTGACGCCCTGGGCGCACAGGCCCGCGATGACCATGGCCGCCCCGGCCCGCAAATCCCAGGCGGTGACGTTGGCCCCGGTGAGCTTATCCACGCCCTCGATGATGGCCTTGCGGCCGTCCACGGTGATGTTGGCGCCCATCTTCAAAAGCTCGTTTACATATTTATACCGGGTGTCCCAGACCCCCTCGGTGATCACCGAGGTCCCCTGGGCCAGGCACAGCACCGTGGCGATCTGGGGCTGCATGTCCGTGGGGAAGCCGGGGTAGTAGTAGGTCTTCACGTTTATCCGGCGCAGGGGCCCGAAGCGGGAGACGAGGATGCGGTCCTCGCCCTCCTGGATGGTGACGCCCATCTCCTCCAGCTTACCGGTGATGCAGTCCATGTGCTTGGGGATGATGTTCTTGATGAGGAGGCTCCCGCCGGTCCCGGCCACGGCGGCCATATAGGTCCCGGCCTCAATCTGGTCGGGGATGAGGGCGTAGGTCCCGCCGGTGAGGCGCTTGACGCCCCGGATCTTGATGACGTTGGTGCCCGCGCCCCGGATGTCCGCGCCCATGGCGTTTAAGAAGTTGGCCACGTCCACGATGTGGGGCTCCCGGGCCACGTTCTCGATGCGGGTCTGACCGTTGGCAAAGACGGCGGCCAGCATGAGGTTGATGGTGGCGCCCACGCTTGCGACGTCGAGATATATATCCGCCCCGTGGAGGCCGTCCGCCGGGGCCTTCGCTATGACGGTGCCGTTTTTCAGCTCCACCTCGGCCCCCATGGCCCGAAAGCCCTTGACGTGCTGGTCGATGGGGCGCACGGAGCCGAAATTGCACCCGCCGGGCATGGCCACAACGGCCTCCCCAAAGCGTCCAAGAAGCGCGCCGATGAGGTAGTAGGAGGCGCGGATGCGGGTCATCATATCAAAATCCGCCCGGGCGTGGCGGACGCCGGAGCAGTCGATCTCCATGGTGTGCCGGTCCACGGTCCGCACCTGGGCCCCCATGCGCTTTAAGATGTTGAGGAGCATGGTGACGTCGGAGATCTGGGGGATATTCTCAATGCGGCAGGCCCCGTCCACCAGCATGGCGGCGGGGATGATGGCGACGGCGGCGTTTTTCGCGCCGCTGATCTCGATTTCGCCGTTCAGCGGCTTTCCACCTTTGATAACGTACTTTGTCAAAGGCTCACCTTCCTGTGTTTCTTTTGTGGATACTCATCATTATACCCGCATAGATCCGGGGCAATTCCGGGCGGGAGAGGAAATTCCATACACACTATTCTAATTATAACATCTAAAGCAGGTTTTTGCAACACCTTTCTACGGCTTCGCGGGGGCGGAAAACTACAGAATTTGCCTGTAGTAGAGGCCCCCGGTGCGCGCGCTTTGGCTGGGGCGGCCGAGAAGGTAGTCCTCCGTCACCCGCCGGACCTCCTCCGGGCGCTCCACGGTGAAGTAAAGGGTGAGGAAATCGAGCCTCGGAAGCTCCCTCCCGGCGATGTGCAGGGGCACGGAGTTTAAAAGCGTCCCGAACTGGCGCTCATGGCACAAAACGGTAAATTCCGCCCCCGTCCTGTCGGTGAGCGTCCCCCGGCCGGGGCAGCTCCCGCAGCCGCTCCGGCCCTTCAGGGGACAGGCCCGAAAGCGCATCAGGGGCAGGTACCCGTAGGCCAGAATTCCCCGTGGAAGCGCCCCGCCCAGGGCGGCAATTTTGCTCATGGCAAGCTCAAAGGACACAGTGGCGCTTTGAAGGCCAAGGCGGGAAAGCTCCGCCAGCGTCCCGGAGTTTAGGACGTTGAGCCCCGCCCCGCCGTGGAGGGTGAAGCCCAGCCGCCCCGCCAGAGCCACGGCGTACAGGTTTTCGCAGAGGGCATTTTTCACCCCCAGGGCGTATATTTTGGCAAGTCTCCCCTCCAGATCCCCTTTTTCCGTGTCGAAAAATAGCGAAGGAAGTTCTACCGTCAACTTTTCCCCATATTTTTCCACGGCCTCCGGGTGCTTTTCCACCTCCCGGAGGGGGAGGATGAGCTTCTCAAAAACGTCCTCCCGGCAAAGCTGCTCGTACCGCTGAAATCTGCCCCGGAGGGCGGTCCGCTCCGCCCGGTGGGGAGGGAAGACCGGGAGCGGCGCGTCCGTGACGGGCCAGGGGGCGGGAACAGAGCGGCGGCGGGTCAGCGCCTCCAGGGCCTCCCGGCGCATGGCGTTGAGGGCGGCGGCGGGGAGGGTGAGGCCGGGGGCGATGTCCGCCTTAAAGTTTTCCATAAAATAGGGGGTCCCGCCGGTCTTCTCTAAGCTGCGCTCGGCGCTCTCGGCGTCCAGCGGGCGGTGGAGGGCACGCTCCGG
>CANQZF010000215.1 GCA_947628265.1 uncultured Oscillospiraceae bacterium | reverse complement strand
GATGCAACCGTGCGGGATCGCACGTACCTAATTGGCATTTGAAGGCCGCTTTGCGGCCTTCAAAGCCAGCTGATTTTTGCGTACTTATCCTGTCCGTAGCCGCTGTATTTGAAGTCCACGGGGAAGAAGAGCGCGCCGACGTAGGTGAGGCCGGTTTCGTCCACCGCTGCCATCAGGGCGGCCTGGCCGGAGTAGAATTTAAAGGAGAGGTTCACGATCATAAGCCGCTGCCCGTCAAAGGCGAAGAGGTTGTCCCTCATGAGGATCTGGGAGAGGGAGACGCTGGCGCTCTCCACCTCAAAGGTCTTTTGGAGGTCCAGCCGCCCGGTCATGGCAAGCTCCGCCCCGGTATCCGTGTAGGTCACAAGGGCAAAGGACCCGTCCGTCAGGGTGTAGAGGCACTTGTCCCCGCTCTCCACGCTCCGGGAAAAGCTGTCCCCCTCCAGGAGCTTCAAGGTGTTCGCAAGCTCCCCGGTCTCGGCGTCCAGGACGGAGAGATAAAAGCCGTCCGCCCGCTCCTCTATGAGCTCCAGATACGCCCCGCCCCGGCGAAGCTCTACGCTGACGATCGTCTCTTCGGTGGGATAGAGGAGGCGCAGTCCCTCCGTTTTCAGCTCGGCGTAGACCTTGGGGTCGCCCGGAGAGGTAAGGGGGAGAAAATAGACGCCGGGGCCGTCCCGGGCCTCCACCAGCTCCCGGCCATCCCCGTCCGTCACGGAGGGTGCGAGCCAAATCCCGCGCTCGTCCAGAGCCGCCACGGAGCGGTCAAAAAACGGCGCGTCGTGGCCCTGGGCCAGGGTCCTGTCGATCTCGCTGAGGGGCGTCTCCCGGGGCTCGCTCGCCTCGTCGGTCAGGTACGTGGACACGCCCACGAAATTGCCGGAGCTGTCCCGGTCCACGGTGACGGAGAGGAAAAACCCTTGCGTGGAGACGGTAAATATCTTATTGAGCTTGGCAATGTCCGCGTCCGATGTTCGGATCACGCTCGCGCCCAGAAAGGCGGTGAGGCCCCAATCAAAATTTTGAAGGTAGTCGGAGAGCCGGAAGGTCTCCGTCCGCCTGTATCCGGGCCGGACGCGCTGGGCCGCCTCCCGCAAAATTTTATTGAGGACGGCGTTGGCGTAATCGGACGTGAGATTTCCATGCGCGATGTCCTCGATATTGGCAACGCCCTGCCCCACGGTGTGCGTACCCCCGCTCCAGGCATTTAAGGAGAGCTCCACGGACCTCCGGCTGTAAAAGTCATAGTTGTCCGGCTCCGGGCGGTAGAGGAAGCGGCTGTCCGTGGAAATTTCGCCGTTTTCGAAAGTCAACGCCACGTGCCAGCCGATCTCGTTCCCGGAGGAGGCGAGGTCCGCCTCCATGAAAAGCCCGTCGGCGGCGGAGCGGTCCCCGAAAAGCGTCTCCTCCCGGGCATATATCCGGTCCTCCCGGGAGAAGAGGGCGGCCCCTGTCCCCGTGAGCAGCCCCAGGGACAGCGCGGCAATGAGGGCAAAGAGCACGACCCGTCTCATGACTCCCCCTCCTCCCCCGTCAGCTTGTGGAGGGCGCGGCTGACCCGGTCCGGCTCGTAGCCGTAGGAGGACTTCACAAAGCCAAGGAGCGTCTCTCCCCGGTCCTCCAGGTCCGATATGAGCGCGTCGCCCACGATCTTTCCCTTTTTGAGGAGCACCGCGCGGCTGACGAAGTTCTCCACCTCCGCGATGAGGTGGGTGGAGAGGATCACCGTCTCCGTGGGCTCCAGAATGGCCAGAAGCACCTTGTAAAAGTCCTCCCGGTTGAACATATCGTTGCCGGAGAAGGGCTCATCCATCAGGATGTAGTCCGCCCCCTGACTGAGGGCCAGGATGACCTCCAGCTGGTTTTGCTGCCCGGTGGACAGGCCCCCCACCCGCCGGTGCTCCGGGAGCTTGAAGAAGTCCATCAGCGCCAGATACCGCTTATCCCTCCAATTTGGAAAGTGCTCCCGGTAAAATTCCCGGTGGGCCTGGGCGGTGAGGCTGGGGAAAAAGGAGTGCTCCCCGGTGGCAAAGCCAAGACGCCCGATGTTCCGGTGGGAGACCTTCTCCCCATCTAAGAGCACCTCGCCGGTAAAGGCCAGAAGCCCCAGAACGCACTTCATGAGGGTGGTCTTCCCCGCGCCGTTCTCCCCGAAGAGGCCCACGATCTCCCCGGGCCCCACCGTCAGGTCCACCCCCTCCAGGGCCCGCTTTGTGCTGTAAATCTTATGGATATTTCGAAGCTCAAGCATGCAAAGTCCCTCCTATCCGCGCCAAAAATTCGTACTTCCATTCCCAGATAAGTATGGATACGATCAAAAGAATAACAAATTTTTCAATTCCTGTTATTTTGCTGTCTGCTTCTTTTTCAAGCTTACCAGCCAATAAATGAACCACGCTAACAGCACACCCGCAAAAGCTGTACCTACAACTGCCAATATAAATAGCCCCACTAAACCGTTTCCTGAAATCGCGCCCGCCGAATAGGATCCAAACAAACCAACATATTCCGCCCCGCCGCGGAGCGCGCCAAGTAAAACGAGATACAACGGTATCAGCTTTACTGCCGTTTTCTTTGCTTTGAAGCACAAGACCAGTTGCAGCGCGAACATTGGAACTGAACATATGAACATCCATATATTGTCCATCGTTTGACCTCCTGCTATCTCATAGGTAGGAATGGGCGAATTCGTAAAATTCGCTCTGACAGTGGAAAAAATACGCCCGGTAGGCGAAAAACAGCGCGGCCGCCAAAATTGCCGTCAGCAAAAGGCCCGTCACCGGCACCGCCAGGCACCGCAGGTGGAGCTCCCACCGGTCCGGGAGCCGCCGCATGAGGTAATCCGAGCGCGCGCCCCGGTAAAAGAAGGCGTAGTGCCACGCCGCCAGCACCACGAGCCCCGCCGCCACGATCCCGAAGCCGTAGAGCGCCACGCCCAGGCACTCCGGGAATTCCGGCTCCCAAATTCTCATGTCGTACTTCTCCAGGGCGTCCCTCACCCGGTCCCACGCCCGCTTGATCCGGACGGGCCCGCCCAGGCTCCAGAGGAGCGCCGCGCCAAGGGCGGCCAGGGTCCAGCCCGCCTCCGTCTTCGCGCTGACTCCCGGAGGGGAAAATGTCCTGCGTCTCATCAACACACCTCCGTATTCCGCATTTTGCAGAAGGTCACGATTCTCGGGACCAGCACGGCGGCGCACAGGAGGATGCCGAACCAGTACTCGCTGTCCACGCTCCTCCCAAAGCACATGGCGGTGACGCCGCCCATAAGGAGCGTGGACACCGGAAAGCCCCAGCCCATCCGGCGCTTTACGCTGTCGGCGGCAAGGCAGAAGGAGAGGCCCATGACCAGCAGCGCCATGAGCAGGCATCCCCAGAC
>CANQZF010000214.1 GCA_947628265.1 uncultured Oscillospiraceae bacterium | reverse complement strand
CTACAACATCAACGCCGACACCGCCGCCGCCCGTATCGCCGGAAAGCTGGGGGCGGAGTCCATGCTCACCATGACGGACATCGAGGGGCTTTTGCGGGACAAGAGCGACCCGGACACCCTCATTCGCCGCCTGTCCGTCTCCGATGTGGCGGAGCTGGTGGCGGAGGGCGTCATCTCCGGCGGCATGATCCCCAAAATCCAGTGCTGTGTGGAGGCCATCCGGCGGGGCGTCCGAAAGGTCTTCATCATCGACGGGCGCGTTCCCCACTCCATTTTGATGGAGCTTCTGACCAACGCCGGCCTTGGCACCATGTTTACAGCGTGAGGAGCGATTTTATGGATACGCGTGAATTGGATAAAAAGTACGTGGCCAACACCTACGCCCGCCAGGACGTGGTGTTCGTCCGGGGACAGGGCGCGGAGGTCTTCGACGAGGACGACAAGCGCTACATCGACCTGGGGGCCGGTATCGCCGTCAACGAATTCGGGCTTTCTGACCCCGTATGGGCGGCGGCGGTGACGGAGCAAGTGTCAAAACTTCAACATATGTCCAACTTATATTACACCGAACCGTGTGTAAGCTTAGCGAAAATGCTCTGTGAGCGCACGGGGATGCGGAAGGTCTTCTTCGGGAACTCCGGGGCGGAGGCCAACGAGTGCGCCATCAAGACCGCCCGGAAGTGGGCCTTCGACAAATACGGCGACGAGAGTCGGGCCACGATCGTCACCCTCAAAAACAGCTTCCACGGCAGGACCATAACGACCCTCTCCGCCACGGGGCAGGACGCCTTCCACACGAAATTCGGCCCCTTCACCCCCGGCTTTGTCCACGCCTCGGCCCAGGACGCCGGGGAGTTCCGCTCCCTTGCGGAAAAGGGAAACTGCTGCGCCGTGATGATGGAGCTCATCCAGGGCGAGGGCGGCGTCGTGCCCCTGACGCAATCCTATGTGGATGAGGTTGTGAAGATCGCCCGGGAGTACGACCTCCTTCTCATCGTGGACGAGGTCCAGACGGGCAACGGACGCACCGGGACGCTCTACGCCTATGAGCAATTCGGATTTATGCCGGACATCGTCACCACCGCCAAGGGCCTTGGCGGCGGCCTGCCCCTGGGGGCGTGCCTTTTGGGGGAGCGGGTGGAGCACACCTTATCCTACGGCGACCACGGCTCCACCTTCGGTGGGAACCCGGTGGCCTGCGCCGGGGCGGTGAGTATTTTGGAGCGGATCGACGACACGCTTCTGGAGGGCGTCCGCCGCAAGGGCGAGTACATAAAATCGGCCCTCACCGGGGCCAAAGGCGTCAGGTCCGTCACCGGCATGGGCCTCATGGTGGGGATCCTCACGGAAAAGCCCGCCGGGGAGGTGGTGCGCGCCGCCTTAAAGCGGGGCGTGGTGCCGCTGACGGCCCACGAGAAGGTGCGGCTCCTGCCGCCCCTCAATATAACGGACGAACAGCTCAAGGAAGCTGTGGAAATACTTAAAGAGGTGATCGGAGAATGAAGCATTTACTGAAATTAGGCGACCTCACCCGGGAGGAGATACTGGACCTTCTGGGTCTCGCCGACCAGCTCAAGTTCGAGCGGAAAAACAACATCCCCCACCCGGTGCTGGCGGGCCGGACCCTGGGCATGATCTTCCAGAAATCCTCCACCCGCACCCGCGTCAGTTTTGAGGCGGGCATGTACCAGTTAGGCGGCAACGCCCTCTTTTTGAGCTCCCGGGACCTCCAGATCGGCCGGGGCGAGCCGGTGCAGGACACCGCCCGGGTCCTGAGCCGGTATCTGGACGCCATCATGATCCGCACCTACGCCCAGAGCGAGGTGGAGGACCTGGCCCGCTACGGCTCCATCCCCATCATCAACGGCCTCACCGACTACGCCCACCCCTGCCAGGTCCTGGCGGACCTCCAGACCATCCGGGAGTACAAGGGGACCCTCCAGGGGCGCAAGCTTGCCTTCATCGGCGACGGGAACAACATGGCAAATTCCCTGATCGTGGGCGGCATCAAGACGGGCATGAGCGTGGCCATCGGGTGCCCCAAGGGGTACCTGCCGGACGCGGACATCGTGAAATGGGCCCAGAGATGCGGGGACCTCACCATTACCGAGGACATCAATGAGGCCGCCTCTAACGCCGACGCCGTCTACACCGACGTGTGGGCCAGCATGGGCATGGAGGAGGAGGCCGACCGCCGCCGCCGGGACTTCGCCGGGTACCAGGTGAACGCCAAGCTCATGGAGTACGCCAAGCCCGACGCCATCGTCCTCCACTGTCTCCCTGCCCACCGGGGGGAGGAGATCACCGACGAGGTCCTGGAGGCCCACGCCGGAGAGATTTTCGAGGAGGCCGAAAACCGCCTCCACGCCCAAAAAGCCGTCCTGGTGCGGCTCATAAACGGATAAAAATGAATGAAGCGGGGGAGAACAAATAGAATTCTATTTGTTCTCCCCCGTTGACACATAGAATAATATGTGTTATCATACAATAAAGGGGGGCGGGGAATGAAGAGCTGGTCATCCAGAGAAATTATACGTATCCTGGAGGAGAACGGCTGGTATGAGATCACCTGTGTCGGCGATCACCACCAGTTCAAGCACCCGACCAAGCCTGGAAAGGTGACGGTGACCCATCCGGTCAAGGACATCCCAAAAAGAACGGTAAAAAGCATCGGCACCCAGGCGGACATTGATTTTGAGCAATGGGCGATGAGAAGGAGCAAGTCATGAACAACACTTACTACACATACCCCGCGATTTTCTACCACGATGAGGACGGGATCGCCATCGAGTTCCCGGACCTGCCGGGCTGCTGTCCCTGCGCGCAGAGCGAGGATGAGGCATACAAAAACGCCTCCGAGGCCCTTGGAGTCCATCTCTTTGGTATGGAGCAGGACGGGGACGCAATCCCCCGGCCCACCTCCGTCTGGAACATTCATCCGGAGGACGGGGGCGTGGTCGTGCTCGTCCGGGTCTATATGCCAAGTATACGTTATGCCACGGTCACCCGTTCCGTCACCCGCACGGTGACGCTTCCGGCGTGGCTCAACGCGGCGGCTTGCGAGAGAAACGTTAACTTCTCCCAGGTCCTCCAGGACGCCTTAAAGCAGCAGCTCCATTTGGGCTGACCGACGATCAACAAAAAAGGAGCCGGTTTAGGCTGTCCCACACAAAACAGCAAAAGCAGACGAATAATCGTCTGCTTTTTGTGTATAGAAGCGCGCGATTTTTTCGGCAGATAAACGGGGATCTATCGAATAAACCCACATAGCGCCATTTTGACCGGCTCAATATCTATGGCGCTATCCTTCATGGTTTGCCGGTACAAGCGGCGCTCAATTCCCAGAACATGATGCGGATAAGGAGTCCCCTCAAACCATTTTTCAAAACATCTT
>CANQZF010000213.1 GCA_947628265.1 uncultured Oscillospiraceae bacterium | reverse complement strand
AAGTCTCCTCCAGGGTCACGGGGTCTGAGTCACCGTACTAACGAAAGGAACTTTTCATGAAATCTTATCCTTATATCCCGGCGGCGAGGTCGATGTTTTCACCCGCAAGGCCGATGTGGGCGCCGGATTTGGCCTCGGCGGAGTCCGGGTGGGCCAGGAGCCACTTGTTGCGGGCGGTCATCCAAGTATCCTCCGGGTTCTTCGGGGCGATTTGCGGCATGGGGAAGTTGGTCCCTCTCGGCAGAACGATGGCTACGCGGAAGGGCTCGCCGGGAGCCACGCCGCAGGGGGCGTAGTGGAGGGTGGTGGCGTAGACCTCAACGGGCACGCCGCCGGGGGCGCGAAACGCCTTGACTTTCGCCGTGTCCAGGACGCCGTTCTCCACCTCGTCGAGGCAGGCCACCAGCAGGATGTACTCCCCCTCCCCGATGTTGAGCTCGCTGTCCGGGTGGTACTCCAGGCAGTTGAGCTTGGAGTTGCGTCCCCAGCACATGCCGATCTCCACGGGCATCCCGCCGTAGAAGTTATTCTGGAACTCGGCGTAATTGCAGGTGGCCTCCAGCGCCGGGATGCTGGGCTCGTAGGCCGTGCCGCTCTCCGGCAGGGGGATCGTTTTCACGGCGTTCAGGAGGCAGGTGGCGTCGTAGCCCTCCAGCACCCGGCCGTAGGGCCTGAATTCGGGGTCGTAGACGGAATAAATTTTCATTTTTCGCACCTCACATCAGTTTTGGGAACAGGGACTTCATGGCGGGGTAGATTTGCTTGAATTGCTGATACCGCTCATTATATAGTTTTGTCAATTCCGGGTCGGGTTCGGTAGTGGAGGCGACGGTCACCAGGGCGTCACAGGCGGCCCTGACCGTCGGGAATTTCCCGTCCGCTACCATCGCCAAGATCGCGCCACCGTAGCCGGGGCCCTGCTCCGTGGCAACCATGTCGAGAGGAATGCTCAAAACATTGGCCAAAATTTTGCGCCACAGGGGAGATTTGGCCCCGCCGCCGCAGATGTTGGAGCGGGGGATGTCAATTCCCAGGCTCCTCGCCACCTCGAAGCTGTCCCGGATGGCGAACGCGACGCCCTCCAGCACCGCCTGGGTCATGTCCGCGTGGCTGGTGTCCATGGTGAGGCCGGTGAAGGTCCCGCGGGCGTTCGTGTCGTTGATGGGGCTGCGCTCGCCCATGAGGTACGGCAGGAAATAGACGTGGTTGCGGCCCAGCTTGTCCGGGCTGATCTTCCCCTGCTCGCGGGAATAGTCCGTGTCGCCGGAAATCTCGTCCATCCACCACTTGTTGCAGCTGGCCGCCGAGAGCATACAGCCCATCAGGTGCCAGCCGCCGTCGGCGTGGGCGAAGGCGTGTAGGGCGTTGTGTGGGTCTACGCCGAAGTGGTCGGAGGAGATGAACACGGTCCCGGAGGTTCCGAGGGATATGTTGCACCCTCCGGCCCCGACGGTTCCCGTCCCCGCCGCCGCGGCGGCATTGTCCCCCGCCCCGGCGCAGACCTTGACGGAGGGAGAAAGTCCAAAAGCGGCGGCAACTTCGGGCTTTAAGGTCCCCACGCACTCCCAACTTTCGTGGAGTTTGGGCAGTTGGCTTTCCGTGATACCGCAGATCTCCAACATTTCCCTGGACCAGCGTTTATTTTGCACGTCTAAAAGCAGCATCCCGGAGGCGTCGGAGTAGTCTGTGGCGTGGACGCCGGTCATTTTGCAGACCAGATAATCCTTGGGGAGCATGATCTTCGAAATACGCGCGAATTTTTCCGGCTCATTCGCCCGCATCCACAAAATTTTCGGCGCGGTGAACCCGGCGAAGGCGATGTTGGCGGTGTACCGGCTCAAATTCTCCCGGCCCACCACCTCGTTGAGGTAGTTCGTCTCCCTGGCCGTGCGCCCGTCATTCCACAAAATGGCGGGGCGGAGCACGTTGTCCCGGTCATCCAACGCCACCAGCCCGTGCATCTGGCCTCCCAGACCGATAGCCCGGACCTCTTTGGCGTCCACGCCGGAGACAAGCTCCGGGACGCCGGCCAGGACGGCCCCCCACCAATCCTCCGGCTCCTGCTCGCTCCAACCGGGGTGGGGAAAGCTCAAAGGATACTCTCGTATTACCTCCCGGACAACTTTTCCGCCCTCGTCCACCAAGAGAAGCTTCACGGCGGACGTGCCAAGGTCGATACCGATATAGAACATTTACACTCGCCTCACGATTATTTTTGTATTGTCGTCCGCAAAGCTGCGGAGGTTCATATTCACCGGCACGGTCAAGGCGCACACCTGCCCGCCGGGGCAACAACTCTGGTGCCCTAGTGAGTGTGCCGTTTGGGAGTGGCGGGTTTTCAAAAATCTCCAAGGCGTCTCAAAATTGTAGCCTCATTCAACCACAACGCGGACACGGTCCTGATTGAAGATTTGTGTAAATTCGTCTCCGGGATGGCGGTTGGATGCTGCCTTGACGACCGGGAAGTAAACTCCCGGCCTTGTGAACACATGGGAAGTCTCCGCCATGGCTGTGCATCCGTTGTTTTCAAAAGCTACCGCACCACAGGGGATAAAATTGTCGGTAGTCTCAAAATCCCAACGGATGCTCTCCACTTTGCCTCCCCCTTCGGGGACGGATATGTTGGCCGTAAAGGCCACGCTCTCACCCGGGCGGACAACGACCTTTTTCGCACCGTTGGCCAATAGTTCCACCACGGGCTGTATGCCTCTCCGGGCCTTGGCGGAGGCCGGTACCGTGACCTGCGCTCCCTCCAAACTGTAACGGCTGCTCTCCGGCGGTTCAATGCCGCGCTCTACCCAATCGCTCAAATAGAGAAGGGCCTGCCAGAGTGCCCCAAGGTAGCTGACGATATGCTGATGGTCTCCGCCATTGCCCTCCTCACAATCGGTGTGCATACAATTATCCATATACCACAGGCGCAGGTTTTCGTCACCGCCTAATTGTTTTATGACCTCCTGGCGATACCAGTCCGCCTGCCAGGGGAACGCGCTCTCATCCATGAGGCTTTCAATCACGATCATCTTGCAGTTGGGCCGCCCATTCTGGATGCTCCCCGCCCCGGATGTACTGATTTGCGGCCCGATGATCACGCCGCGCTGGGGATAGACGGGCTCCCCTTTCTCTCCGCGGAACTGGTCCCACCCGTGATACCCCGGTTCCTTGGGGACCTGATGGCGGTGATACGTCTGGAGCGCGATGTAATCGGAGTTATCCAGCACCACTTGATCGCCCGCTGAAAGGGCCACCAGAATTCCGGCTGCGTCATTACCCGCTAACGCGGCATCGGCTTTAATGGCTCCGCCCTCCACCGACACGGCAAGGCTTTTGCCCTCCGCCGCGCCGGAAAGGACCTTGAGCCGGAGTCCCTTGAGATACGCGCCCTTTTCCGGCATATCCCGCAGATA
>CANQZF010000212.1 GCA_947628265.1 uncultured Oscillospiraceae bacterium | reverse complement strand
TCCAAGAGGTGGCGTGCTTCAAGTCCAAGTGGGGCATGAAGGAGTACTACAAAAAGGCCGGAGTCCCTACCGCCCGCTGCCACAAGATCACCACAAAGGACGCGGCCAGGGAGTTCCTGGACCTGGTGGGCTATCCCGTCATCGTCAAGCCCGACAACGGCGTGGGGGCCAACGACACCTATAAGCTCTCCAATGACGCGGATTTTGACGCCTTTTTTGACGACCTGCCGGAGGTCCAGTACGTCATGGAGGAGTTCATCACCGGGGACATCTATTCTTACGACGCCATCACCGACTCAAAATGCGAGCCGCTCTTTGAGTCCATGACCGCCTGGCCGCCCTCCATCATGGACATCGTCAACGAGAAGCTGGACTTAGCGTACTACGTGGAGGCAGAAATGCCGGAAAAGCTCCGTAAACTGGGCCGCGCCACGGCCAAGGCCTTTGGCGCCCGCAGCCGGTTTATACACCTGGAGTTCTTCAAGCTCAAGAAGGCCAAGAAGGGCCTGGGGAAAGTGGGCGACTTCGTGGGTCTGGAGGTCAATATGCGCCCCGCCGGGAGCTACACGCCGGAGATGATGAATTTTGCCCACTCCACCGACGTATTTGAGATTTGGGCGGAGATGGTGGCTTACGACGAGCGCCGGCTGCCCCAGAGCGGCGACGACCACTTCTGCGTCACCGCCGACAGGCGCGACATCTACGACTATGTACATACAAACGACGAGATCTTCGAAAAATACGGGGACAAGATCGTGAAGTATGAGCGCCTACCCGCCATTTGGGAGGACCAGATGGGCAACGAGACCTTCGTGGCCCACGCCGACGACGAAAAGGCCGCCAAGGAATTCATCAAATTCGTCACTTCAAAAAAATAAACGTTAAATTAGGAGCATTTATGGACGTTCGCTATTTTAGAGAGTGGAGCCGGGAGCTTGACCGGGATATGGAGTTCAAGGTCTACGGCAACTGCGGCAAGGTGTGCTTTGCCTTTCCTCCCCAGGACGGGCGGTTCTGGGATTTTGAGAATTTCGGCATGGTGGAGTGTATGCGCCCCTGGATAGACGAGGGGAAGATCATGCTGGTCTGCCCCGACTCCATCGACACGGAGAGCTGGTCCGCCAGGTACGACAGCCCCCGCCACCGCATTGAAATGCAGGAGAAATATTTCCGCTACATCACCCTGGAGCTCACCCCGAGAGTGCGGGAGCTGGGCGATGTTCACGGCAAAGGGATGCTCACCGGCTGTTCCATGGGCGCCGTCCACTCCGGCATCTTCTTCTTCCGCCGCCCGGACCTCTACGACACGGTGGTGGCCCTCAGCGGCACCTACAACGCCAACGATTTTATCCAGGGGTACTCCGACGACCTCATCTACGATAATTCCCCAGTCTATTTCCTGCCGAATATGCCCTTTGACCACCCGTATATGGAGCTCTACCGCCAGTCCCAGCTCATCTTCTGCGTGGGCCAGGGGGCCTGGGAGGACGAGCTCTTGGCCGGGACCCGGGCGCTGGACGCCGTCTGCCGTGCAAAGGCCATCCCCGCCTGGTTTGACTACTGGGGTTTCGACGTCAACCACGACTGGTGCTGGTGGCAAAAACAGCTGCCGTACTTCATGGGAAAGCTGGAGCTTTGATTTTACCCCCACCGACAGTCACTGTCGGTGGGGGTAAATTTGTTAGAATATCATTTCACCTTTATTCCCTTAGCCGCAGGGCCTAAGATAACGGAGCCGTCCTTGGAAAAGCGGGAGCCGTGGCAGGGGCAGTCCCAGGTGCCCTCGGACTTGTTGTACTTGAGGGCACAGCCCAGATGCGAGCAGCGGGGGACCGTGGGGGTTATGAGGTGCCCCGCACTGCTGGCGGCGTTTTCCAGGAGCGGCAGGGCCTCCATGGGGCGGGCGGGGTCGAATACGCGCCCGTAGGGGCTCTCTGATCCCGTTATTTTCGCTGTGAGGAGCTTTGCGGCCACCATCGAGCTGGTCATCCCCCAGGCGTTAAAGCCCGTGGCGACGAAAATATCCGGCGTGGCGGGGGAGTACGCGCCGATATACGGGATGCCGTCCAGGGTGAAGCAGTCCTGATTGACCCAGCGGCACACCTCCCGGGCCTTGGGAAAAGCCCTTTCCTTGAATTTACTGATTTTTGAAAATTCGTCGCTCTCCTTGCCGGGTATGAAGTTTCCACAGCCCAAAAGGAGGGTATTTTTATAGCTTCGGAAGAACATCCCGGCCTCGGTGTCCTCCACGGCGGTGACCGGGAGGGGCGGGACGCCCTCGTAGGCGACCACGCACTCCCGCTTCTGGCGCATTTTCGCAAAGTAGAGGCCCCGCCTGTCCATAAACGGGAAGTGGGACGCCACGATGATCTTCTTTGCCCGGACGCTCCCGGCGTCGGTGTACGCCGTCATCCTCTTGATTTTTCGGACGGGGCTGTGCTCGTAAATTGTGACGCCCTCCGATATGGCCCGGAGGAATTTCAAGGGGTGAAACTGTGCCATTCCGGGGAAGACCACCGCGCCTTGGGCGTCGGGGACAAGGGGGACGTCTGTTGTAAACGCCGCGTCAAAGCCCAGGGCGTTTAAAGTCCTGACCTCCTTATGAAGCCTCTCGGGGCGATTTTTTGTGTACATGAGGGAGGGCCGCTCCTCGAAGTCACAGTCCATCTTTCCCGCAAGGGCGCGGAAGTCCTCCACGGCCCTCAGATTGGCCTCCAGATACCCCTTGGCCGTGTCAACGCCGCACTTCCTGGCCATATCGGAGTAGAGCGTGCTGTGTTGGGCGGAGATCACCGCCGTGGTGCCCGCTGTCACGGAGCGCCCCACGCGTCCGGCCTCCAAAAGGACGCAGTCAGCCCCGGCGCTTTTGAGCGCATGGGCGCAGAGCACCCCCGCCATGCCGCCCCCAATGATGAGGACGTCGGCGCTTTTTTCTCCGATGAGCGGGGGATACCCTGTCTCCTCCATGCCCATAGTCCAGATACTTTCCATCCCGTTACCTCCATGTTTTTTCAATAGTATCCGCGATTTTCAGAAAAATATTGCCTAATCGGGGAAAAAGCTCTATAATCATAGGGAGGTGAATGGGGATGTCCAGCAGATTTCGGGAAAGCTTTGAAGGGCTTAGCCTCACCTGTGAGGTAAAGTACGGCGCTGTGACGGCCCTTGACTTCGGGACCGGCCCCGTATCGGAAAGCGCCGCAGAGGCCGACAGGGCCCTCTGGGAGCGCGTGAGAGGGGAGCTTCGGGAGTACTTCGCCGGTACGCGCAGGGTATTCGACCTGCCCATACGGCAAGAGGGCACTGCCTTTCAGCGCCTCGTGTGGGAGGAGCTATTAAAAATTCCCTACGGCGAGACCCGCACCTACGGGCAGCTTGCCTGTAGCATCGGCCGCCCCGGAGCCGCGAGAGCCGTG
>CANQZF010000211.1 GCA_947628265.1 uncultured Oscillospiraceae bacterium | reverse complement strand
CTGCTGCTGGACTTCACCGACCACCCCCGGGACGTGGCCGACCCCTGGTACACCGGGGACTTCGACGCCACCTGGCAAGATGTGACCCAGGGCTGCGCCGCCCTGCTGGACACCCTTGAACAAAATTGAAACTGCCTTCCCCGCCGTTTGACGGGGGAGGCAGTTTTCTGTTGCGTCACGATTTTATCTTCTGAAAATAACGGACTCGCCGGTGGCCTCCCGGCTCAAAAGCTCCCCTTCGGGGGAGAAGGAGCAGCGGTAGACGTCGCAGTTCCCGCCGATGGTAAAGGAGTTGGTGGCGGGGGAGAAGAAGGCGCCGGAAATGCTCTCCACGTCCCAAAGAAGCTCTCCGCCGTCCCCGTACCCCAGCTCCCCGCCCAGGCACCCCTCGGAGGCGTAGAAGCTGCCGACCCTGCCGGTCTCGGGGTCGCAGATGAGGAGCATGGCGGAGTAGAGCTTTCGCACCATGGGCGTCAGCTCCTCGCTGGTGATGTCAAAATAGAGGCCGTTTTGGTCGATATAGTCCAGCACGGGCTGGATCTCCCGGCCTCCGTCCTCCCTCCGGTCCGTGCAGTACGCCGAGAGGTACACCTGCCCGTTATACTCCAAAAGGTCCCGAATGACGATGTCTTTACCCTCCACGTCGTAGGAGAGATACCCCAGAGCCTCGCCGTCCGCGTCCAGCCGCAGAAGGGTCTTACAGCCCAGGACCGCCAGATACCCGTCCCCCAGACGGGCAACGCCTGTGAGAGAGCCGTTTTCGGGGCGGATGCTGTGGGTGTAGGCGATCTCTCCGCCGGGGGTGAGGCGGGTGAGGCAAAGATAGTGGCGCGACTCTCCGTTCGCTTGCTCCCACGCGCGGCTGAATACGGCCAGAGTCCCGTCCTCCAGCTCCAAAATATCCTGGACGTTTTCGTCCGTAAAGCCGTTGAGCAGGGGAACGGTCCAGACAGTTTGGCCGTTTTCGTCCAGCTTCGCGATCCACGTCTCCACCCGATGGAAGCTCATCTCGTCGTAGTCGGTGCCGTAGACGAGGACCCCGTCCGAGATCTCCTGAAAGCCCGCGATTTGGAAGGCGGTGATGGGGCCGCTTTTCCAGACGAGCTCCCCGTCCTCGTATTTTTCCAGCCAGTTGCTCTCAAACCTTGTGGAGCCGTCGTCATCCCGGACCGTCTCATCCACCCTGTAGGTGACGCCGTGGGTGACGGCGCCCCAGCCGCCGAGACCGCCGATTGTAAACTCTTCCCAGTAGGCCCGCAGCTCCTCCGGGGTGGGCTCCCGGCCGGAGATGTCAAAGCCGGGGACGCGGTTGAGGACGGCGCTCCTGTCCAGAACCTCCGCCGTCTTGGAGCAGGTGAAGGTGTTGGTGGTGATGTCCCGGAAAACCTCGCGGACCTCCGCTTTGGTGAGGCCCTCCGTCATGAGGTCATGGGCGTCGAAAAACGCCACCGCCTCCTTGTATTCAAGCTCCAGGGCGTAGGCCCTGCCGCCCAGCCCCGCCAGACACGCCACCGCAAGGCACGCCGCCGTGGCCGCCAGGACCTGATAGCGGCGCTTTTTCGCGTTTACATGGGAGGGAACGGCCCGGAGCGCCCTTTTGAGGATCCGCCGCTCCGCTTTTTTGTCAAGCTCCACAGAGTCGATGCCCTCCAAAAGCTCGTCCAGCTCCCCGGGCTCCATGGTGTCAAAAAGATCCTTAAAATCAGCCATTTTCCTCTTCTCCTAACTTGCTTCTCAGCTTCTTCACGGCCCGGTGGGCCCGGACGTCCACGTTGTCCGCCGTCATCCCCAAGGCCCGCCCAATCTGGGCCGAGGACTGGGAGAGGTAATACTTTCGGACCACGATCTCCCGGTCCGGCTCCCCCAGGCCCTTCACGGCCTCCAGGACCTCCCGGCGGCGCTGGGCCTCCTGCGCCCGCTCCTCCGGCCCGGGCTCCGGGTCGGGGGCGGCCTCGTCCAGGGGCTCCGACGGGCGGCGGGCGCGGAGAATATCCAGGGCGTTGTGCCGCGCCATGGCGCACAGATACCCCCGCACCGTCCCCCGCCGGGGATCGAAGCTGTCGAGCCCCAGCCAGAACTCGCTGACGGTGTCCGCCACTGCCGCCTCTACGTCCGCCTCCGGAAGGCCGGTCCCCCGGACCACCGCCTCCAGAAGGCCCCCATAGAGCCGCGTAAGCTCCCGGATGCCGCCCTCCGGGTCGTTTTTCAGTTTTTCAATAAGCTCCGTATCACCCATGGACTTTCTCCTGAATAGCTATTCGCCTTATAATGCGGCGGAAAAGAGGAAATCTTACATGAAATTAAAAAATCTCCGGGAGTTTTGGGAACTCCCGGAGATTTACTGTAAGGGGGGAAATCAGTTCTTGGTGATGACGATCTCAAGAGTGCCGCCGTCAACCTCGGTGTAGACATCCTCCGCGGGCTTTTCGTATGTATACCCGTCGGGGACCTTCAGCACGTCGATGTGGTAGGCGAAGGAGGGAGAGACGAAGGTGAGGACGCCGTCCTCATCGGCGGTCATGGGGGTGCAGGTGTCGTCATCGCAGACGTTGGCCATGACGCCGGGGACCGGGTCGCCGTTCTGATCCACGAAGGTCAGGGTGTACTCGGAGTAGCCGGAGGGGACCTCCACAGTGGTGCTGGGGGTGCCGGTGGTGCTGGGAGCGGAGCCGTCGGCGTAGGTCCAGGTCTCGCCCTCGGGCAGGAAGTCACTGATGAAGGCGTTGACGTTCTCCTCATTGGCGAAGAAGAGGACGTAAATGACGTTGTCGCCCTGGGCCAGATACGCGTCGCAGTAGGGGAAGCCGGTGACCTCATTGCTGTCGATGCCGGAGATAAAGGTGTAGACGCCGTCCTCCAGGATGTCCGCCACGCCGGCGTTGCTGCCGTCATAGTCGGTGTAAACGCAGACGCTGTCGGGGTCCACGCCCTCGGCGAGAGTGATGTTGAAGACGGCCTCCTCGCCGGGGATGATGTAGTACTTGGCTCCGGGGAAGTTGGCGGCAAGGATGCCGTTTACGTCGGCGAAGACGATTTCCTTGGCGCCCTCATTGGTGGGGACAAGGGCGGTCTCGTCGGAGACGGGGTAGACGGGGTTGGCGGCCAGAGCGGCCTTCGCCTCGTCGCCGGAGAGGACTTGGATGTTGTCGATGTACGCAAGGTCGTCGTTGTCGCTGGTGTACATGTCCTTCTCATAGGCCAGCTTCACCTTGTGGGAGCCGGCGGTGAGAGCCACAGCGTAGGTGCTCCAATCCCGGACGCTGCCGAAGACCTTCACAAGCTCGTCGTCCACGTAGATGCCCAGAAGGTCGCAGCCGGCCTCGGTGGAGACCTTGTAATCCAGCGCCAGGACGTCGCCGTCCTTGGCCTCCACGGAGAAGCTCAGAACCGAGGCGGTGGAATCAAGCTCGGTGTTG
>CANQZF010000210.1 GCA_947628265.1 uncultured Oscillospiraceae bacterium | reverse complement strand
TACTCCACCGTCAGCTGGTCCATGATGGGCGACGCCATCGACTACAACGAGTGGAAGCACGGCACCCGTGAGGAGGGGACCGTCTACGCCCTCCACTCCTTCTTCCGCAAGCTGGCCCAGGGCCTGGGGCCTTCCCTGATTTTGGTCATCATGGTGGCTCTGGGGTACGTGGAGGCCAACGAGGGCAACCAGGTTTACGAGGTGGCCCGCAATATGCGCTATCTCGTCCCCGGCGCGTACCTCTTCTCCGCCGTCCTGCAGCTGGTGGGTCTGGGGCTCATCTACAACCTGGACAAAACTACCCTCACGAAGATGGAGTCCGAGCTTAAAGAGCGCAAGGCGTAAAACCGCTTTTGGTCTGCCTTTAGAGAAACACATAAGCTCATTGCGGGCGGGGATGACCCCGCCCGCAAGCTGTATACTTTTTAAAATAGCCGGTAGTCGCTGTCCGGCGTCAACTGTAGATCCACGCCTTGGCGCTGAAGTCGCTGTCGGCTCTGCCGAATTCCGCCAGCGCCCGCGCGCCCTTTGGCAGGACCGTCTCCGGCATATCCGAGCGCTCAAACCTGTGGAGCACCGCAAGCCCCATGCCGTTATACTCCCTCAAAACAAGCTGGTGTCCGGCAGGGGCGTTATAGCTCCCCGCCGTGCAGTCGATCAGCACCGTTTTCCCGTATTTGATAATATCCGCCGCCTTGCGGTAGAAGCGTATCCCCTCATCGACGACGGACCACTGTTCCTCCGTGAGGTCACAGATGTCCCCGCTCAGGCACATTCTCCCCAAAAGCGTCGCCGCCAGCGAGTAGTACAGCCTGCCGGCGTCATCGGAGCGCCTGAGGACCGCCCAGATCTGGCTCTGGCCGGGGTGTATCACCCGGTGAAGATTTGCCGCGATCATCGGTATCGCCTTTGTCTCGTGGGCGTCGGAAAAGCTCGCCATGGCGGCAAGCTCCATAAACGGCGGAACGAGCCTGTGGCCGCCGCTGGAGCAGCTTTCGATCACTATCCCGGGGATCTCATCGGCGATCCTCGCGAAGAACTCCCGGGAGGCTTCCGTCTTGCGCCTTAACGCCTCGCCGAGGCTTTCCGCGCCGTCACAGCCTGTTCCTATGGTGTCGTTGTAGTCCAGCTTGACGTACCCAAACCCCCAGTCCCGGAGCCTTTTTATGACCTTTTCAAATAGGTGCTCCTTGACCCAGGGGTCCTCCATATCCCAAAATCTGCGGTCGCCGACGGTCAGCGGGACGCCGTATTTTTTCAGAACATGCGCAGGGTCGTTATAGTATTCGCAGCCCCGGGCCAGCGACTCCGGCTCGAACCAAAGCCCGGGAATCATGCCTTTTGAGCGGATATAGTCGGCGATGGGTCTCATTCCGCCTTCAAAGCGGCTTTCGTTGACCTGCCAGTCGCCGACGCTCTCCCACCAGCTTTCGGCGCCGTACCATCCCGAGTCGATCACGAGATACTGTATGCCCTTTCCGGCAATTTTGTCGCAGATCCTTTTGACGTTTTCAAAGCTCGGATTGCCCCATGTCGCGCAGTATTCGTTGAAAACGATCCCCATGCCGGCATCGGATTCGGGTATTTTGAGCTCCTGCGCCTTGACGAGCTTGTCGCAGACATCCTCCAGAGAGTTTCCCAGCGCCACTGCCGCCCTGGGGGCCTCAAAGCTCTCTCCGGGCGCGAGGTCCTTGCGCCAATGTCCGAAATCGTCGTCGGCAAGGCCGCCGACGACGGCGAGGGTGTCGTCGTCCTTACATAAGATCTCCATTTGCCACGACGCGGCGCAATAGAGCTGTATCCCCACAAATTCGCCGGTCCTGCTGTTTTCAAGAGCCAAAAACGGGAAGTATTTCCTGACCGGCATCGAGCCCACATTCCCGAACTTTTCAAACCTCAGCCCGCATCTGTTCCAGGACGGCTCAAGGTGCAGCTCCTCCACCGTTTCGGTGCGCAGCTTGCCCTCTGCGCTCCAAAACGACTGGAGCCGGTGGACCCTGTCGGCGGCAATGTGCTTTATCGCCACCGAGGCAAGCATCTCAACGGTTATCCCGCTTTTTGACCCGTTTCGCAAAAGCGTAGAAATAACCGCCGCGCCGCCGCGCTTTTCGCGGCTTTGAACAAGAGTAACGCCCTCGGGAGTCTCATAGACGGCCTTTTCCTCCGTTTCCGTGACCTTTTTCAGCCTCGCGACAGTGCCGCCGGATGTCATGGTAGCGCCGCAGGAGAACCCGCCCGCGTAGCCGTCGCCCGAAAGCTTGAATTCCGCGTAAAATTCCATCTTGACCGCCCCTGGTTTTTATAGATTAACCGGTGTCCGTTGGAAAAAAGAGCGGCGGACGCCGGCCCCCCGCCCTCCCGGTTTCAGAAAAAGCCCCTGTTGAGAAAATACATTCTGGACAGTGACCCCTGTTTGGTATTATACTTATTTTGACCCCGTACGGCAAGCGGGATCTCCATTTAGACGGAGGGTTTCAAAATGAGATACGCTCTAATAAAAACGCTGGCAATTCTACTGTGCGCGGCGACGCTTTTGACGGCCCTTGGCTCCTGCGGCCGGGAAGGGAATAGCAAAAAGAAGGAGGGCCCCTTCGGCACGCCGGGGGAGATTTCCGTCTATGACGCGGAGAACAGCGACTACGCCCTCTCCATCGACGCCGGGGACCGGGTCCACGAGATCAGCGACATGCTCTTCGGCATCTTCATCGAGGACATCAACTTCGCCGCCGACGGCGGCCTCTACGCCGAGCTTGTCCAGAACCGCTCCTTTGAGTTCACGAAGCTGGCCCAGGGGGACGAAAAGCACGGCTGGTCCGACGTGGGCGAGATCGACGCCCAGGTCACCGCTCAAGACCCGGAGGGCGGCCTCAACATCAACAACACAAACTATATCGTGCTGACAAACGCCTCCGACGCCCCCGCCGGCATCGCCAACCGGGGCTTCTTGGACGGCATGGCGGTGACGGAGGGCGCGGCCTATAAGTTCTCTGTCTGGGCCCGTGGCCTGGAGGGCTTCACGGGGCCGCTCTATGTGGATCTGACCGTGAACGGCGAGAGCGTGGGCCACGGGGAGATCCCGGCCATAACGGGGGAGTGGGCCCAATACGCGCTGGAGCTGACCTCCTCCGCCACCGCCCACACCGGGGTGAAGCTGGAGGTCACCGTGGGGCGGGGGAAGGTCGCCCTCGACATGGTCTCCCTCTTTCCCAAGGACACCTTTAAATCCCGGGAGAACGGCCTTCGCCGGGACCTGGCGGAGAAGCTGGAGGCCCTGGAGCCAAAATTCCTGCGCTTCCCCGGCGGGTGCGTCATCGAGGGGCTGACCCTGGACGCGGCCTACGACTGGAAGGACTCCATCGGCGTGGACGAAAACGGCGAGCCCCTCCTTTTCAACGGCCATTACGGCGACGTGGCCGC
>CANQZF010000209.1 GCA_947628265.1 uncultured Oscillospiraceae bacterium | reverse complement strand
ACCTCAATAGCGACAACAAGGTGTCCCTCTACGTGAGCTACATCGACATAGAGACCGGAAAAGACGACAGCGTCATCATCAACAAGAACGTGTGAGGTGCAATTATGACTGAATTTGAACTGAAATACGGCTGCAACCCCAACCAGAAGCCGGCGAAAATTTATATGCGCTCCGGGCGCGACCTGCCCCTGGAGGTCTTAAACGGCCGGCCCGGGTATATAAACTTCCTGGACGCCCTCAACTCCTGGCAGCTGGTCCGGGAGCTCAAGCGTGAGATCGGCCTTCCCGCCGCCGCCAGCTTCAAGCACGTCTCCCCCGCCGGCGTCGCCGTGGGAAATAAGCTCTCCGAGGAGCTCAAGCGTGCCTGCTTTGTCCATGACATCCAGGGTCTGGACGACTCGCCCCTGGCGTGCGCCTACGCCCGCGCCCGCGGCACGGACCGCATGAGCTCCTTTGGCGACTGGATCGCCCTCTCCGACGTGTGCGACGTCACCACCGCCAAGATCATCAAGCGGGAGGTCTCCGACGGCGTTATCGCCCCGGGCTACACCCCTGAGGCCCTGGAGCTTCTCCGCCAAAAAAAGGGCGGCGGCTACAACGTGGTGAAGATCGACGAGGGCTACGTCCCCGAGCACGAGGAGACCAAGGAGGTCTTCGGCGTCACCTTCTCCCAGGGCCGCAACGATTTCAAAATTGACTCGGCGCTTTTGCGCAACGTGGTGACGGAGAATAAGTACCTGCCCAATTACGCCCTGCGGGACCTCATCATCTCCCTCATCACCCTCAAGTACACCCAGTCCAACTCCGTCTGCTTCGCCGCCGACGGACAGGCCATCGGCGTGGGCGCCGGCCAGCAGAGCCGCATCCACTGCACGCGCCTTGCCGGCGGAAAAGCCGACACCTGGCACCTCCGCCAGTCCCAGCGGGTCCTGGAGCTGCCCTTCCTGAAAGGGCTGGGCCGGGCGGACCGGGACAACGTTATCGACGGCTTTATCAACCACAATGAGGAGGACGTCACCGCCGATGGCGTGTGGCAGCGGTACTTCACCGAGCAGCCCCGGTATTTCTCCGTGGAGGAGCAGAGGGCGTACCTCGACACTGTCACCGACGTGTCCCTGGGCTCCGACGCCTTCTTCCCCTTCGGGGACAACATCCAGCGCGCGGCTAAAAGCGGCGTCAAGTACGTGGCCGAACCGGGAGGGTCCGTGCGGGACGACAACGTCATCGAAGTCGCCAACAAATACGGCATGGCCATGGCGTTTACCGGCATGAGACTTTTCCACCATTAAGGGGAGGCGCTTTCAATGAAAATTCTTGTGGTGGGCGGCGGGGGCCGCGAGCACGCCATTATCAAGGCCATTCGGAAAAATCCGGCGGTGGACGTCATTTACGCCCTGCCGGGGAACGGCGGCATCGCGGCGGACGCGGTGTGCGTGCCGGTGAAGGCCACGGACATCCCGGGCATCGTGAAATTTGCCATGGACGCCGGGGTGGACTACGCCGTGGTGGCCCCGGACGACCCCCTGGCCCTGGGGTGCGTGGACGAGCTGGAGGCCGTCGGGGTCCCCTGCTTCGGCCCCCGGAAAAACGCCGCCGTCATCGAGGCCAGCAAGGCCTTTTCCAAGGAGCTCATGCGCAAATACCACATCCCCACGGCGCAGTTTAAAACCTTCACCGACATGAAAGCGGCCACGGAGTACGTGGAGCGGGTGGGCGCCCCCATCGTGGTCAAGGCCGACGGCTTAGCGCTGGGCAAGGGCGTCACCGTGGCCAGGACCGTGGCGGAGGCCAAGACGGCCATCCGGGAGATGATGGAGGACGGCAAATTCGGCGCCTCCGGCTCCACGGTGGTCATCGAGGAGTATCTGGAGGGGCCGGAGGTCTCGGTCCTGTCCTTCACCGACGGGAACACCGTGGTGCCCATGGTGTCCAGCATGGACCACAAGCGGGCCCACGACGGCGACACCGGCCCCAACACCGGCGGCATGGGCACGGTGGCTCCCAACCCCTATTACACCCCGGAGGTGGCGAAGCGGTGCATGGAGGAGATTTTTGTCCCCACCATCCGCGCCATGAACGCCGAGGGGCGTACCTTCAAGGGCTGTCTCTATTTCGGCCTCATGCTCACCGCTGACGGGCCGAAGGTCATAGAATATAACTGCCGCTTCGGGGACCCGGAGACCCAGGTGGTCCTGCCGCTTTTGGAGTCGGACCTTCTCACCGTCATGCGGGCGGTGACGGAGGGGCGGCTTTCGGAGACGGAGGTCAAGTTCTCCGAAAAATCCGCCTGTTGCGTGGTGCTGGCCTCCAAGGGCTACCCCGTGAAGTACGAAAGCGGCTGCCCGATCACCCTTCCCAAGACCGGCGAGGGCCGGGAGATCTACGTGGCCGGGGCGGAAAGCTGGGACGGCAGGCTCCTGAGCCACGGCGGACGCGTCTTAGGGTGCGTGGCGGTGGAGGACACCTTGAAGGACGCTGTAGCCGGGGCCTACGCGCTTGCTAAGAGCGTTCAATTCGACAACGGCTTTATGCGCCGTGACATAGGAAAACGGGCGTTGGAGGCCCGGGTTTGATAAGGGGTAAGCGAGCATGGTATACAGAGTATTCGTGGAGAAACGAAACGGCCTCACGCTGGAGGCCGATTCCCTGGCCGGGGATCTGAGGGAGCTTCTGGGGATAAAAAATCTCCGGGGCGTCCGGATCCTCAACCGCTACGACGTGGAGGGCATCGACGGGGCGCTTTTTGAGCGGGCCGTGGCAACGGTCTTTTCCGAGCCCCAGCTGGACGTGACCTACGAGGAGCTGGACGCCCAGGGCACGGTCTTCGCCGTGGAGTACCTGCCGGGACAGTTCGACCAGCGGGCGGACTCGGCGGCCCAGTGCATCCAGATCATCTCCCAGGGCGAGCGGCCCACGGTGCGGACCGCCAAGGTCTACGTCCTCCGGGGGAAGCTGACCAAATCCGACATCGAGAAGGTCAAAAAATACGTCATAAACCCGGTGGAGGCCCGGGAGGCGTCCCTGGAGAAGCCCGAGACGCTAAAGACCGACTACGCCATCCCCACCACCGTGGAGACGCTGGAGGGTTTCACCTCCCTGAGCCACGGGGAAATCGAGGACTTCGTCAAAAAGTACGGCCTTGCCATGGACGCCGACGACCTCTTTTTCTGCCGGGACTACTTTAAGAGCGAGGGCCGGGAGCCCACCATCACCGAGATCCGCATGATCGACACCTACTGGTCCGATCATTGCCGCCACACCACCTTCCTCACCCACCTGGACAGCGTGGCGTTTGAGGACCCCCTCTGCCAGGAGGAATTTGAGGTGTATCTGGCCATGCGGGAGTACTGCGGGGACAAAAAGCCCCTGTGCCTCATGGACATCGCCACCGTGGGGGCCAAGTACCTCAAAAAGCGGGGGCT
>CANQZF010000208.1 GCA_947628265.1 uncultured Oscillospiraceae bacterium | reverse complement strand
ACGCTGGTGGCCGCCTCCAAGCAAAACGACGCCGCCCGGGTCCGGGAGGCTTTCGAGGCCGGTGTCCGGGCCTTCGGCGAAAACCGGGTCCAGGAGCTGGAGGACAAGCTCTCTCAGCACGCCTACGACGGGGCGGCGCTCCACTTCATCGGGCACCTTCAGCGCAACAAGGTAAAATTTGTGGCGGGCAAGGTGGACCTCATCCACTCCGTGGACTCTAAGGAGCTCGTGACCCTCATCGGAAAACGGGCCCGGGAGCTGGGGACGGTCCAGGACATCCTCCTGGAGGTCAACATCGGCGGCGAGGAGAGTAAGTCCGGCGCGGCCCCGGAGGCCCTGGACGAGCTGGCGGCCTTCGCCGGCCAGACGCCGGGTATCCGGGTGCTGGGCCTCATGGCGATCCCCCCGGCGGGGGTGGAGATGGCCCAAACGGTAGGTTATTTTCGGAAAATGCGCAACCTTTTTGTTGACATGAGCGGGAAAAAATACGATAATGTTACCATGAGTATTTTGTCCATGGGCATGAGCGCCGATTTTGAGGAGGCCATCCTCTCCGGGGCCAATATGGTCCGGGTGGGCACGGCCATTTTTGGGAAGAGATATTATCCTCAGAAGGAACAAATATAAAAATATAATCAACACTCCAGGAGGCTTTAAAATGGGATTTATAAATGAGCTCAAAAAACTGACCCGCCCCTACGACGACGAGGACGACGAATTTGAGGACTTTACCCCCCGGGCGCCGGAGAAGATCCCCGTGACGCCCCGGACGGCTGCCCCCACCAGGGTCCCCACCAGCAGCGCCTTTGAGGAGCGCCGGGACTCCAACCGGGTGGTGAACATCCACGCCACCACCCAGCTCCAGGTGGTGCTGGTGAAGCCCGAGCGGTTCGAGAACGCCGCCGAGATCGCCGACCATTTAAAGGAGAAGCGCACGGTGGTGTTGAACCTTGAGCAGACCAACAAGGACATCTCCCGCCGGATCTTGGACTTCGTCTCCGGGGCGGCCTACGCCCAGGACGGCAAGGTCAAGAAGGTGGCCGTGAACACCTACCTCATTACGCCCTACAACGTGGACCTGATGGGCGACCTCATCGACGAGCTGGAGAACAACGGGCTTTACTTCTGAGCCGCAGATAGAATAACACATAAAAGCCGGGACCGATAGGCGCGCCTTTCGGCCGCGAGAAAGGTTGGGAAAAGGTATATGTTGACACCTCAGGATATTCGCAGTCAGGAATTTGCCAAGGCCGTTTTCGGCGGCTACGACATGGCGGCGGTGGATGATTTCCTGGAGAAGCTGACGGCCGACTACACGGCGCTTTATAAGGACAACATGGTCCTGAAGGGCAAGCTCAAGGTGCTGGTGGAGAAGGTGGAGGAGTACCGCTCCACCGAGGATGCCATGCGCATGGCCCTGCTCACCGCCCAGAAGATGGGCGACGACCTCCTTGCCGAGACGAAGCAGAAATGCGAGGAGCTGGAGGCCGAGACCCGGAAGAAGTGCGACGAGATGACGGAAGAGGCGTCCCACGCCCTGGAGAGCTCCCGGGCCAGAGTCGCCCAGGACATCTCCAAGGAGGACATGAAGCTGGAGGCAGCCAAGGTCAAGACCGCCGCTTTTGTCACAGCCTCCCGCCAGATCGTGGAGCAGTACGGCGGCTTTTTGGACAAGCTGGAGACGGTCACCGCCGAGTACGGCGGAGCCGGTGAGGCCGAGCCCGAACCCGCCGCCCAGGAGCCCGTGGCCTCCCCGGAGCCGGAGCGCGTGAGAACAGCCGAGCCCGCCCCCGAGAGCGCCCCCGCCGCCCCGGCGGAGCCGGAGCCGGCGCCTGAACCGGCCCAGCCGGACGCCGAGATCGCCCGGGAGAGCGCCCCCGCCCCGGCGGAGGAAGAGCCGGAGCCCCCGCGCCCCTTCGACCCCGACGCCGCCACCCGCCGCATCGACATCGACGCCGTCCGCCGCATCTACTCCGGCGACGGCGACACGAAGCGCCACGCCTGGGACGAGGAGGACGAGATGGCCACGCCCCGGCCCAAGTTTGACTTCTCGGACCTTCGCTTCGGCGCCAATTACGCCGACGAGAAGGACGGAAAGAAAAAGAAATAAACTGGCTTGAAAGGCCGCTTCGCGGCCTTTTTGGTCGATCATAAATAAACGTTAGCGAGGACACAGTAAGATGCCAGATTATAACGCGACGGTCAACCTCCCCAAGACCGACTTCCCCATGCGCGCGTCCCTCCCGGCCCGGGAACCCGGGATGCTGGAGCGCTGGTATGAGATGGACCTTTACCACGAGATGCTCAAAAGGAACGAGGGCAAGCCCGCCTTCATCCTTCACGACGGCCCCCCGTTCTCCAACGGGCACCTGCATATGGGCCACGCCCTCAACAAGGCCATCAAGGACTTCATCGTCCGCTACAAGTCCATGACGGGCTACAAGACGCCCTTCACTCCCGGCTGGGACAACCACGGGATGCCCATCGAGTCCGCCATCATCAAGCAGCAGAAGCTGAACCGCAAGGCCATGTCCGTCCCGGAATTTCGCTCCGCGTGCCAGGAGTTTGCCCAGAATTTCGTGAACATCCAGCGCAGCGAATTTAAGCGCCTGGGGTACCTGGGCGACTGGGACCACCCCTACCTCACCATGGACCCCAAGTTCGAGGCCGAGGAGGTCCGCGTTTTCGGGGAGATGTACCGCAAGGGCTACATCTATAAGGGCAAGAAGCCCGTCTACTGGTGTCCCCACGACGAGACGGCCCTGGCGGAGGCGGAGATCGAGTACGCCGAGGACCCCGTCACCACCATCTTCGTAAAATTCCGGGTGAAGGACGACCTGGGGAAATTCGCCGGCATCGCCCCCCTCGAGAACATCTACTTCGTCATCTGGACCACCACCACCTGGACCATCCCGGGGAACCTGGCCATCTGCTTAAACCCCGGCTACGAATACACCCTGACCCGGGCCTCCAACGGCGAGGTCTACATCATGGCCAAGGAGCTTGCCGAGTCCGTCCTGAAAAAGGCGGGCCTTGAGGCAACCGAGGTCCTGGCCACCTTCAAGGGCTCCGATTTGGAGCTGATGACCGCCCAGCACCCCCTCTTCGACCAGACGAGCCTTGTCATCCTGGGCGACCACGTGACCCTGGACGCCGGCACCGGCTGCGTACACACCGCCCCGGCCTACGGCGCGGACGACTTCTTTGTCTGCCAGAAGTACCCCCAGATCCCCTCCGGGCGGGACTTAGTGGTGAACGTGGACGACGCCGGCCGCTTCACAGCGGACGCCGGGAAGTATGAGGGCCTTGACGTCCTGAAGGCACACGAGCCCATCTACAACGATTTAGTGGCCTGTGGGGCGCTTCTCGCCTCCGAGAACATCACCCACTCCTACCCCCACTGCTGGCGGTGCAAGAACCCCATCATCTTCCGGGCCACCGACCAGTGGT
>CANQZF010000207.1 GCA_947628265.1 uncultured Oscillospiraceae bacterium | reverse complement strand
GGGAGATGGAGCCGTAGGACATGGCGCCGGTCTTGAAGCGCTTCACGATCTCGTCCACGCTCTCCACCTCGTCGATGGGGATGCCCTGGGCGGGGTAGTCGAAGCCGAGAAGGCCCCGGAGAGTGTGGGGCACGGAATCGGAGTCCACACGGGCGGAGTATTCCTTAAAGAGCTTGTAGTCCCCGGTCCTTGTGGCCCGCTGGAGGGTGAGGATGGTGAGGGGATCGTACATGTGATCCTCCTTGTCCTCGCCGCTCCTCAAAGAGTGGGTCCCGGTGGAGTCCAGCGTCGGGTCTACGCCCAGACCCAGGGGATCGAAGGCCCGGGAGTGGCGGTATTCCACGCCCTCGCCGATCTCCTCGAGCCCCACGCCGCCCACGCGGGAGACGGTGTTGGTGAAGTATTTGTCGATGACCTCTTTTTTGATGCCCACGGCCTCAAAAATCTGGGCCGACTGGTAGGACTGGATGGTGGAGATGCCCATTTTGGAGGCGATCTTCACGATCCCGTGGAGGACGGCCAGGTTGTAGTCGTCCACCGCCGCGTAAAAGTCCTTGTCCAGCATGGATTTCTCGATGAGCTCCGCGATGCACTCATGGGCCAGGTACGGGTAGACCGCCCGCGCGCCGTAGCCCAGGAGCGTCGCGAAGTGGTGGACGTCTCTCGGCTCGCCGGACTCCAAGATCACGGAGACGGCGGTGCGCTTTTTGGTGCGCACCAGGTACTGCTCCATGGCGGAGACGGCCAGAAGCGAGGGGATGGCCACGTGGTTTTCGTCCACGCCCCGGTCCGAGAGGATGATGATGTTGGCCCCGTTGCGGTAGGCCCTGTCACAGGCGATAAAGAGCCTGTCCACGGCCCGCTCCAGGGGGGTATTTTTGTAGTAGAGGATGGAGACGGTCTCCACCTTGAACCCGGGCTTATTCATGGACCGGATCTTCAGCATGTCGACGCCCGAGAGGATGGGATTGTGAATTTCCAGAACCCGGCAGTTTTCCGGGCTGTCCTCCAGAAGGTTCCCGTCGGAGCCCACGTAGACGGTGGTGTCCGTGACGATCTCCTCCCGGATGGCGTCGATGGGCGGGTTCGTCACCTGGGCGAAGAGCTGCTTGAAGTAGTTGAAAAGGGGCTGGTGCTTCTCACTGAGCACCGCCAGGGGGATGTCCGTGCCCATGGCGGCGGTCTGCTCGCTCCCGGTGCGGGCCATGGGGAGGATGACCCCCCGCACGTCCTCGTAGGTGTAGCCGAAGGCCTTGTAGAGCCGGTCCCGCTCATCCTGGGAGTGGATAGGCACTTTCTTATTGGGGATAGGCAGCTCCCGGAGACGCACAAGGTTGGCGTCCAGCCACTCGCCGTAGGGCTGGGAGGCGGCGTAGCGGGCCTTCAGCTCCTCGTCGGAGATGATGCGCTTTTCCACAGTATCGGCCAGGAGCATCCGCCCGGGCTGGAGCCGTCCCTTTTGCCGGATGCGCTCCTCGGGGATGTCGAGAACGCCCACCTCGGAGGAGAGAATGAGGTGGTCGTCGTCGGTGACGTAGTACCGGGCGGGCCGGAGGCCGTTGCGGTCCAGCACCGCGCCCACCCTGTCCCCGTCGGAGAAGAGCACGGCGGCGGGGCCGTCCCAGGGCTCCATCATGGTGGCGTAGTAGTGGTACATATCCTGCTTGGCGCTGTCAGCGGAGAGGTCCGCGTGCTGCCAGGGCTCGGGCAGGAGGATCATCACGGCCATGGGAAGCTCCATGCCGCTCATCATCAAAAATTCAAGGGTGTTATCGAGCATGGCGGAGTCCGACCCGGAGGGGTTCACCACCGGGAGGATCCGGTCCATGTAGGGCTCTAAAATGTCGGAGCGCATGGTCTCCTCACGGGCCACCATGCGGTCGATGTTGCCCCGGATGGTGTTGATCTCCCCGTTGTGGAGGATGAGCCGGTTGGGGTGGGCCCGCTCCCAGCTGGGGTTGGTGTTGGTGGAAAAGCGGGAGTGCACCAGGGCGATGGCGGATCTGTAGTCGGGGCTCTGGAGGTCTGCATAGAACCTGCGCAGCTGGTGGACCAGGAACATCCCCTTATAGACCACGGTGCGGGAGGAGAGGCTCAAAACATAGGTGTTGTCGTTAGACTGCTCAAACTCCCGGCGAATGACATAGAGGAGCCTGTCGAAGGGCAGGCCGCGTTCCACGTTTTCCGGCCTTTTGATGAAGCACTGGGCGATGTAGGGCATACAGTCCAGGGCCTTTTTCCCCAAGATCGAGGGGTCCACCGGTACGTCCCGCCAGCCCAAAAACTCAAGGCCGTCCTTGGCGGCGATGATCTCCAGCATCCGCTTTGCCTGACTGCGGGCCACGATGTCCCGGGGGAAGAAGAACATCCCCAGGCCATAGTCCCGCTCGCCGGGGAGCTCCACGCCTATTTTGGCGGCGGCCTTTTTGAAAAAGCTGTGGCTTATCTGGAGCATGATGCCCACGCCGTCGCCGGTCTCCCCGGCGGCGTCCTTGCCGGCCCGGTGCTCCAGGCGCTCCACGATCTTCAGAGCGTCGTCCACCGTCTTGTGGGTCTTGACGCCCTTGAGGCTCACAACGGCCCCGATGCCACAGGCGTCGTGCTCAAACCGGGGGTCGTAGAGACCCTCGGCGGCTCTATTTTCTCTAGTATATGACATATCCCTCTCACGTCCTTGCTTCAGGGGAATTTTTGAAGTTACATTATAAATTACATCTCAGACCGAGCTACATCTCTAAGATCTGCCGCGCGGTCTCGGAGAGCTTGGTGCCCGTCTCCATACTGCGCTTTTGAAGGTAGCGGTGGGCCTGGGCCTCGGTAAAGCCCCGGGACTCCATCAAAAGCTCCTTGGCGCGCCGGATCATCTCCACCTCCTCCTCAGTGCGCTGAGGGGTCTGGGCGCGGGCGGTGATCTCGTCGAGCTGTATGAGGATATTGACGCTGCCCCGCAGCTCGGCGGCGGAGATGGGGATGGGCAGCTTAAAGATGTCCGGGTCGTCCATGAGCTCAAGCAGGGACTGCTTGGCTAAAACAAGGAATTTCGCCATGCCGTGGAGCTCGTGGGCCAGTTGGCCCGCCGACATATCCGTCAGCTTGTGGCCGCAGATGACAACGCCCGAGCCCATGTTCTTCACGGCCCTTAAGACCTCCGCCCCGGAGCGGCAGCGGAAGCGCACCGGGATGCCGGAGCGCTCCAGCATATCGGCGATTCTTTCTCTGGATTCGTCCTTTTCAAAGGCGACAACTGTGCGTATCACGGGTTTTCACCCCCAAATGCGATAAGGGCGGGCGTGACGCCCGCCCCAATTTAAAGTTTCCTTATGCTATGTCGCGGACACGGATCATTAATAAGTTACGATGTACTTCTGGATCTCCCAATCGGAGACGTAGGTCCTGTAGGCGTCCCACTCCTTGCGCTTGCCCTGGGTGTACTGCTCCATCACGTGCTCGCCAAGGGTCTCGGCGATGAGCTC
>CANQZF010000206.1 GCA_947628265.1 uncultured Oscillospiraceae bacterium | reverse complement strand
GCGGCAAAGTATATCGCGGACCACCGGGACGACCTCCCCCTGGCGGTGCTCCCCATCCCGGACGACATCGACTTCGACGTGGCGCGGCGCAAGCTTGCCGCCTCCGGCATGGCCATCGACACCCTCACCCCGGAGCAGGAGCGCTACCTGGACTCCTGGGCGCTGTGAGGAACTGTTTTCATGCTTGAACGAGAAAAGGCGCGAAAACGGAGGGTTTGACGTGGATAAGACCTTTGAAAAATTTTTGCGGCGGGGCATCGACCTTTCGCCTGTGGGGGTCATACGTCGGGAGGAGAACGAGGCGTATTTCTGCACCCCCAGGGGCGCGTCCGTCTTCGGCTGGGCAGGGGTGGACGGCATCCACTTTTGCTTCATCCGGGGCTTTGGCGGGACGGTTTTTTCTGTCAGTCCCATGAATACGGCCCCCCACTACGTCCACCCGCTGGCCCGCAGCTTTGAGGATTTTCTGCGCCTCCTGCTATCCTGCGGCGACGTGGCGGCATTGGAACAGGCGTGGATGTGGAGCGAGGCGGAGTTCGATGCCTTTTTGCGGGACTATCCGCCCACGGAGGAGCAGCGGCAGGTCCTCTCCGAGGTGGCAAGGCAACTCAAATTGACTCCCATGGAGCGCCCCTGGGCGTATATCACAGAGCTGCAATCCAATTTTGACTACACCAAAATCAAATATACCGAGGATTTCTTTGACGAAGACATGAACCCCGGCGTCGAACCCCAAATGCCGGAATGGAAGGTCTATTTCGGCGGGAGCTTCTGGGGGCACAGCGGGCGGGACCGGGCAGGAACGGAAATTTTGCTGAACAGGGAACTCACCTGGGCCGGGCGGCGCTGGCTCATTCCGGCGGCGTATGCCTGCGCCAAGGGCCTGGTGGTGGATCTTTGTATGCGCGTGGAGCCGGAGGACATCCGCCGTTTCACGGAAAAGTGGGATTTGAGCCCGGAGAACGCCTTTTATGAGAATTTCACCCGTGAACAGCAGATGGAGCTCCGTCTGGACGATCCCTTCTCTCTCCATTTCGCCCCGCTCCTGGAGGTGAACGGCAAGCCCCTGCGCCCCTCCCAAAGCTGTGGCATGAGCTTCAACCCCTGTATACCCGAGGGCTATAAGAATGATCTGGAGGCGAAATGGGTCGTCGAGCACTACGGCCTGGACGCCTCTTGCGGCTGGTTCATCACCCGGAGCGCCTTCCCGTGGCCGGGAAAGCGCCGCCCGGAGGTGAAAACCCTCTCCCTCACCCTGGAGCCGCAGCCGGACCGGGTCCCGGGGCCGCGCTTCAAGGCCCGCAAGGCCGGGGACACCTTTACGTTTACCCACCCCGTCAGCGGCATCGAATATTCCCTCACCGTGCTGGAATTAGAGCGAAAAACCATTCCCCATGGTGCCTTCCGGTCAAAGGACTGGCTCTTTCCCACAAACGCGGTGGCCATGGGCTACACCCTCTCCCCGGAGCCGGAGGAGAACATTTCCATCCGCGACTGTGACGACGGGGACCGGCCCTTGGAGATTGCCCCGGACCCCAGCGGTCCCACAGCCACCGCCGACGCCGCCGTGATTGGCGTTATCGGCGGTGCCGACGGCCCCCTGGCCGTGACAGTCAGAGACGGAAAGCCATCCAGGCCCCGCGCCGTCTACTCCTCCCTCCACTTTGAGCCCGTGGAGGACGTGGAATGGCGCTTAGAGTTCACCGTCACGCGATTTGAAAAGGCGTCGTTTGCGCTGGTAGAACAGGAAAAACCGGAGGTATGAGTTCGCTCACGCCTCCGGTTTTTATAGCTCAAGCGCCGCCAGGACCCGGGCGATCTTCTCAAAGGAGTCCGGCCTTATCAGCGTTATAGGTACCAGGATTTCCCCGACAAAGCACCCCGCAATTTCCAATTTGAAATGTCAAAATGATGCCCGCCCGGACTTCATGAGCTCCCGATAGTCCATAAGCGCCACCCGGTTGTGGCGCATGAGGTCATCCGGCAGCCCGTCCAGGGGGAACCAGCGGACCTCCGTGACCTCCTCCGGCTGCAAGCGCAGCTCCCCGGTGAAGGCGTGGCACCAGTAGACGGCCTCCACGATGGAGACCTGGTCGCCGTTGGGGTAGACGTGGCGGAACTCCGGCCCCGAGTAGACGCCCAGGAGCCTGGGCTCCACGGGGGTGACGCCCAGCTCCTCCCGGATCTCCCGGAGGAGGGTGTCCTCCACCCGCTCGTCAAGCTCCATGGCCCCGCCGTGATTGGCCCAGCTCCCATCGTCGGCCCGCCTTTGCAAAAGGACGTTGCCCTCACCGTCCCCGATGATGAGGCACGCGCAGGGCATGATGAGGGGCCGGTGCCCCACGAGCTTTCGCAGGTCCATGATGTACCCCATCTCAGCGCCTCTTTCTGGCAACGAGCCGGTTGATGGGGACGCCCTGCTCCCGGAACTTCGCCTCGTAGTCCGTCATGCACCCCGTCTCGTCCCCGGCGTGGAGGTCGTTGGTGACCTCCGAGAGCTCCCAGCCCTGGGCGGTAAACTGTTCAAGGGACCAGTCGAAAAGGGGCCGGTTGTCTGTCTTGAACCAGACTTCGCCCTCGGGCTTTAAAATGGTTTCGTAGATTTTGAGGAACGACGGCGCGGTGAGACGGCGCTTAAACTGCCTCGATTTGCGCCAGGGGTCCGGGAAATTTATGTAGATGCGGTCAACCTCCCCGGGGGCGAAGATGTTTTCGCATCCGGCGGCGTCGAAGTCCAAGAAGCGGACGTTCCCAAGCTCCGCCTCCTTTGCCCGTTCCATGGCCACCACCATGGCGTCCAGCACCCGCTCCACCGCCGCGAAGAGCACGCCGGGGTTGGCCTCCGCCATCCCCACGGTGAACCGCCCTTTGCCGCAGCCAAGCTCCAGGTGGAGCTGGGAAAAGCCGGGGAATTCCTGGAGCCACCGCCCCCGGAGCCGTTCCGGCTCCCGCTCCAAAAGCCCCGCGCACCGCTCCACGCGAGGGATAAGATTAGGTTTTTTCCTCATTCGCATACGATCACCCCGCCATAAGTATATCACACTTTCCCAAAAAATCCACCCCTCCCCACTTGCGCAAACCGGGAAAACGTTATATAATAACTCATCCGGGTGTAGCCCAGTTGGTAGGGCGCGACATTTGGGAGCGTGTAACATCGGCGGCGCGCAATCCGGCACCAACCTCTCAAAAGCCGCACGGCTCTAAGCGTTTTCCGGGTTTCCCTCTCTGCAAAAGTCCCCGTGAAAAGGGGCTTGACCACATAGTTGACCACAACTGCGAAAACCGAAAATTGAATATCCGGGTGTAGCGAAGTTTGGTATCGCGCTTGCTTTGGGAGCAAGAGATTTCGCAGGTTCAAATCCTGTCACCCGGACCAAAAAAGTTTCCCCGTTTCCGATTTTTTATCGGAAACGGGGCGATTTTATTTTGAAAAGTTATAAAAAGTAAAAAGGGCGTCATTCCCGGCTGAGAAGCG
>CANQZF010000205.1 GCA_947628265.1 uncultured Oscillospiraceae bacterium | reverse complement strand
AGCACCGCCACCATGTGGCTGTGCTCCATGACGTTCTCCCGGTCCGCGTTGCGCATCAGCGCCCAGCGGTCAATGTTTTTGAGCCGGGAGATCAGGGCAAAAAAGTTATAGGTCATAGAGTTACCTCGATCCTTCGTGGGCTTTACGCCTCCACGATCGTTCCACCGCCAAGAACTCGGTCCCCGTCGTATAAAACGGCGGCCTGGCCGGGGGTCACGGCCCGCTGGGGCTCGTCGAAGAGAAGCTCCGTAAGCTCCCCCCTCTGCCGGACCTCGCAGGGCCGCTCCGTCTGGCGGTAGCGGGTCCTGGCGGCGCATTTTAAGGGGAGCGGGGCATCCGTCAGCCAGTTCATGTCTGCAACGAGGCACGAGTGGGCGTAAAGCCCCTCCTCATAGGTGACGGTGACGGTGTTTTTTTCCATATCCTTGCTTTTTACGTACAGGGGCCGGTCGGCGGCGATACCCAGGCCCCGCCTCTGCCCCACGGTGTAGCCCGCCGTGCCCCGGTGGGTGCCCAGAACGCGCCCGTTCTCGTCCACCAGGTCCCCGGGGACGCTCTTTTCCCCGGTGTAGCGCTCCATGAAGCCCAGATAGTCCCCGTCGGGGACGAAGCAGATGTCCTGGCTCTCCTTTTTCCGGGCGTTCACAAAGCCGTGGGCGGCGGCGATGTCCCGGACCTCCCCCTTGGTGAGCTCCCCTAAGGGGAAGAGGGCGCGGGAGAGCTGCGCCGGGGTCAGCTGGGCCAGCACGTAGCTCTGGTCCTTCCCGGCATCTGCGGCCTTCAAAAGGACGGGGCCCGTAGGGGTGTCCAGCTTTCGGACATAGTGGCCGGTGGCGACGTAGTCGCAGCCCACGGTGTCCGCGTAGCGCAAAAGCCCTGAGAATTTCATGGCCCGGTTGCAGTCGATGCAGGGGTTGGGCGTGGCCCCGCGCCTATATTCGCTGACAAATTTGTCGATGACGCACCGGCGAAAATCCCGGGACATGTCGAGAGCGATAAAGGGGATGCCCAGATACGCGCAGACGGAGCGGGCGTCCTCCACGTCGTCGGCGGAGCAGCAGGTGGACTCCCCCTCCAGCCCCAGCAGGGCGTTGTCAAAAAGGCGCATGGTGACGCCCACGCACTCGTGCCCCGCTTTTTGCAATAAGTACGCCGCGACGGAGGAGTCCACCCCGCCGCTCATGGCAACTAAAACCCGCGCCATCAGGCCACGTTGGGGCTTTCCCGCATGGCCAGGATCGTCTTCTCGATGAGGGCGTCCAGCTCCCAGCCCAAAGCCTCCGCACCCCGTGCGATCACGTCCCGGTCGCACCCGGCGGCGAATTTTTTGTCTTTAAACTTCTTTTTGACGGACTTGACCTCCAGATCGCTGACGCTCTTGGAGGGGCGCATGATGGCCACCGCCCCGATGAGCCCCGTGAGCTCGTCGGCGGCGAAGAGGACCTTTTCCATGACGTGCTCCGGCTCCACGTCCGAGCAGATGCCGTAGCCGTGGGAGACCACGGAGCGGATGATGCTCTCGTCCACGCCGTTCTCCCGCAAAAGCTCCGGGGCCTTCTGGCAGTGCTGCTCCGGGTAGAGCTCAAAGTCCACGTCGTGGAGGATGCCCACGGTTTTCCAGTAGTCCGCCTCATCGGCAAACCCCAGGTCCCGGGCGTACCACGCCAGCACGTCCCCCACAATCCGCGCGTGGGACAGGTGGAACTCGCCCTGATTGTACTTCTTTACGATCTCGTAAGCCTCCTCCGGCGTCGGGACCATAGTGATCGCCTCCTGAAAAAGTAAATTTATGCCTTTGATGCCAGCTTAAATACGTCGCTGGATTTCCCCATCACCATGATGTGGTCGCCCTCCCGGAACACGTAATTGGGTCCCGGGGTGGCGCGCAGCTCGTCCCCGTGCTTCACGGCGATGATGGTGACGTTGTGCTTTTTGCGCACGTCCACCCCCACGATGGTGTCGCCCACCCAGCCCTTCAGGATGGGAATCTCGTAGAGGGCCACGTCCTCGGTGAGGGGGATGAAGTCGAAAATGTTGTTGGCGTTATACCGCACCGCCACGCGCTCGGCGATCTCCCGCTCGGGGTAGACCACCTCGGAGGCGCCGATGATCTTCAAAAGCTCCTCCTGGATGTCCTGCTTGGTCTTGGCCACGATCTTCCGTGCGCCGTAGCGCTTCAAAAGGGCGGTGATGACTAAGGAGGACTGAAAATCCTCCCCCGTGGTGACAAAGCAGATGTCGAAGTTCTCCACGCCCAGGGAGGCCACCACAGGCTCCTTGGTGCAGTCGCCGATGGTGCAGTCCGTGAAGTGGCCGGACATCAGCTCCACAAGCTCCGGGTCCTTGTCCACGATCATCACGTCGTTGCCCATCTCCTGCATTTTTGTGGCCAGGTGCCGTCCGAAGCGGCCAAGGCCGATAACAAGTACGGATTTCATATGCTTCCTCCTAAAATCAGCCGACTAAAAGCTTGCCCGTGGGCTGCTTTACCGGGGACGGGGCCTGCTCGCCGGTGAGGGCGATGGCCATGGTCAGCCCCCCGATGCGCCCTAAGAACATGAGGGCCGTCAGCAGCAGCTTTGCCGCGAGCCCTAAGGTGGGGGTGATGCCCGTGGAGAGGCCCACCGTGGCGATGGCGGATATGACCTCAAAGGACGCGTCCCGGATGCTCACCGCCTCCATGGCGCACATGGCCATCACCGAGGCCACGATGGCCACGAGGTAGATGACCACGATGGCCGTGGCCTGACGCACGGTGTCGTCGTCGATGCGGCGGCGGAAGGCCACGGGCTGGGATTTTTTCACAGAAGAGACGGTGCAGATGAGGATCACCGCCAGCGTGGTGGTCTTCAGGCCCCCCGCCGTGGAGCCGGGGGAGCCGCCGATGAGCATCAGCACCATGGTGAGGATGGCCCCGGCGTCGGTGAGGGACGCCATGGACACCGTGGCGAAACCCGCCGTCCGGGGGGTCACGGTCTGGAAGAGGGCCAAAAGGAACCGCTCCCCCAGATTTGTCCCCGCGAAGGCCCCGTTGCCCTCCAGAAAGAAGAAGAGGACCAGGGGGACGGCGATGAGCGCCCCGGTGACGGTGAGCACCACCTTGGAGTGGAATTTCATGTTTTTAAAGCGGAATTTTGAGCTTATAAGGTCGTCCCACACGAGAAAGCCCAGGCCCCCCAGGATGATGAGCCCCGCCACGGTCAGCACCACCAGGGGGTCCGCAGCGAAGGCGGATAAACTGGCCCCGCCCCGGTAGTCGCCCAGGATGTCAAACCCCGCGTTGCAGAAGGCGGAGACGGAGTGGAAGAGCGCGAACCACAGCCCCCGGACCCAGCCGAAGAGGGGCACGAACCGAATGGCCAAGAGCCCCGTGCCCACGGCCTCGAAGATCAAGGTCCCCAAAAAGAGCCGCCGCACAAGCTTGACGATGCCGGCGTAGCTGTCGTTTCCGGCGGCCTGCATGAGCATCCGGGTCTCCGACAGGCTCACCCGCTTTCGCACCACCGAGAAAAA
>CANQZF010000204.1 GCA_947628265.1 uncultured Oscillospiraceae bacterium | reverse complement strand
GCCCGCCGGTACATAGTTGAGGCGGGATCGGACGATCTTTAAAAAATATTTTCATTTTACCTGTTGCAGAGTTTGTTAAAATCACATATAATAGTAACTTGGATTTTGAACCGTGACACAACACATGGGAAATGTGGGAAAACTATGAGAAAGATACTTGCCGCCGCTTTAGCGGTTTTATGGATATGCTCCCTTTCCGCCTGTCATCGGGGCCCCGCCAACCAGGTCCATTCCGCCGCGGATATGGCGGGAAAGGTGGTGGGCGTCCTGGACGGGAGCCTCTCCGAGGCGTATATGACGGCCTTTGGCAGGGCGACGATCAGGACCTATGAGGACCCGCGCTCCTTGGCAAACGAGCTGCGCAGCGGCGCTGTGGACTGCGCCCTTGTAAGCTCCGAGGACGCCGGCGACGTGGCCCGTTCCGGCCTTACCACCCTGGACGAACCCTTTGCCGACGACGACTACGCCATCCCCGTCTCCATTGAGAACCGCCTGATGATCGAGAATCTGGAGAACGCCATGATCATTCTGCGGGCGTCTGGCCAGCTTGCCTCCATCATCGACAGATGGGAGAGAGGCCGCGGCACGGGGGAGTACACGGTGGAAAACGACTATGAGCAGATCACGGTGGCCATCAGCGCCGACGTGTACCCCTACGCCTTCTACGACGAAAACGGGAACCTGGCGGGCATCGAGGTGGACGTGGTGCGTGCGCTGGCCCACCGGCTGGAGCTGGAGCCTGTCTTTAACGTGGTGGCGCCGGATATCCTGCTCTATATGGCCGAGAGCGGCAAGACCGTCTTTGCCATCGGGCGCATCGCCGCAGACCCCACCAACCAGGCGGTGGCGTTCACGTCATCCTATTTGCATTCCACACAGCTTATCGTTGTGAGAAAATAAGAGGTAACTTTATGAAGATCCAAACGAATGTATATGAGGCCAAGCGCATGAAGATCGCCGCCGTCTATGCCGACGCCGAGAGTCTGGATGGCAAGCTTGTCTCCGTTAACGGCTGGGCGCGCACCATCCGGGACATGAAGAATTTCGGCTTCATCGAGCTGAACGACGGCAGCTGCTTCAAGAATCTCCAAGTGGTCATGGAGCGGGAGACGCTGGACAATTACGCCGAGATCGCCGCCCAGAACGTGGGCGCGGCCCTCTGCGTCATCGGGCAGGTGCGCCTGACCCCCGATGCCAAACAGCCCCTGGAGCTGAAGGCCGACTGGATCAGGGTGGAGGGCGCCAGCACCCCCGACTATCCCCTGCAGAAGAAGCGCCACAGCGTAGAATATCTGCGCACCATCCAGCATTTAAGGCCCCGCACCAATCTCTTCTCCGCCGTTTTCCGTGTCCGTTCCGTGGCGGCCCACGCCGTCCATACCTTCTTCCAGGACCGGGGCTTTGTCTACATCCACACCCCCATCATCACCGGCTCCGACTGCGAGGGCGCGGGGGAGATGTTTGAGGTCACGACGCTGGACATGGCCAACCCGCCCCGCCTCCCCGACGGGAGCGTGGACTGGAGCCAGGACTTTTTCGGCAAGCGGGCGAACCTGACCGTCTCCGGCCAGCTGAACGCCGAGAACTTCGCCATGGCCTTCGGGGACGTGTACACCTTCGGCCCCACCTTCCGGGCGGAGAACTCCAACACCCAGCGCCACGCCGCCGAGTTCTGGATGATCGAGCCGGAGATGGCCTTCTGCGACCTTGACGGGGACCTGGAGGTCATGGAGGCCATGGTGAAATTCATCATCAACACCGTCCTGGAAAAATGCCCGGACGAGATGGCCTTCTTCTCAAATTATGTGGATAAGGGGCTTTTGGAGCGGCTTCATAACGTGGTGTCCAACGACTTTGCCAGGGTCACCTACACCGAGGCCGTGGAGATTTTGAAAAAGCACAACGACAAATTCGACTACAAGGTGGACTGGGGCACCGATCTGCAGACCGAGCATGAGCGGTTTTTGACCGAGCAGGTCTACAAGCGGCCCGTATTCGTCACCGACTATCCCAAGGAGATCAAAGCCTTTTACATGCGCCTCAACGATGACGGAAAGACCGTGGCCGCGGCGGACTGCCTGGCCCCCGGCATCGGGGAGATCATCGGCGGCAGCCAGCGCGAGGAGCGGCTTGACGTCCTCACCGCCCGCATGAAGGAGCTGGGCCTCAAGGAGGAGGACTACTGGTGGTATCTGGACCTCAGACGGTACGGCGGGTGCAAGCACGCCGGCTTCGGCCTGGGCTTTGAGCGGATGGTCATGTACCTTACCGGCGTGTCCAACATCCGCGACGTGGAGCTGCATCCCCGCACCGTGGGCAACGCGGACTTCTGATTTTTACCCGCCCGCGCAAAGGAAAAACGTCGTATAGTTCGGCTCAGTTTACCGGACTGTATGTATTATACCACATAGAAAAGTATTTGTCAAGCATTATTTTGAAATATTTTTAATTATTTTTTTACGCCCCCATGAGGTGATGGCATGGCTGACAGAAAAAAGCCCAAGACCTACGGCACGAATATCGATTTCAACGCCTTTAATCTCCGTCCCGCGTCCTCCTATCTGGACGACATCAAGCGCTTAAAGGACGAGCTGGCGGTATCCCTGACGGGCTTCGGCTCCACGGTGAAGCCGGAGGAGAAGAAACCCGCCGCGCCTAAGGTCTCCACTCCCGATAAGGCGGGCGTGGAGCCTATCAACTTCGAGCCGTTGCAGAGCTCCATGGACGAGGCCAAGAAGGCGGCGGACCAGCTTTTGAAGGAGATGGAGCGGAAGGGCGGGGCCCTGGGGCCGGACGCCCCCAAGACCGAGGCGGAGAAGAGTCCGGAAAAGCCCGACCTGGACAAGCTTTTGGCGGAGCTTGACGAGCTGGTGGGGCTGGAGGATATCAAGAAGAACGTCCGGAGCCTTATCAACCTGGCCAAGGTGCGCAAGCTGCGGGAGGAGCACGACCTGCCCACCCCGGCCATGAGCCTGCATCTGGTGTTCATGGGCAATCCCGGCACGGGCAAGACCACGGTTGCGCGGCTCATCGCCCAGCTCTACTACGCCATCGGGGTGCTCTCCAAGGGGCAGCTCATCGAGGTGGACCGCTCAGGGTTAGTGGCGGGATTTGTGGGCCAGACGGCCATCAAGACCGACGAGGCCATCAAGAAGGCCATCGGCGGCGTGCTCTTTATCGACGAGGCCTACTCGCTCGCCGCCAACACCGGTGAGAACGACTTCGGGCGGGAGGCCATCGAGACGGTCCTGAAGGGCATGGAGGACAACCGCAAGGACTTAGTGGTGATCGTGGCCGGGTACGAGGAGCTGATGGAGCAGTTCATCAGTTCCAATCCGGGTTTGGAGTCCCGCTTCAACCGGTATTTCGTCTTTGACGATTACAACGGCGAGGAGCTTTATCAGATTTTCCTGTCCATGTGCAAAAAGAACAGCTATAAGCTGACCGTGGAGGCCCAGGAGTACGCCAAAAAGCTCTTTTCGGAGCTTTACGAGAACCGCGGGCCAAACTTCGGC
>CANQZF010000203.1 GCA_947628265.1 uncultured Oscillospiraceae bacterium | reverse complement strand
CCACCAGGACGCCGGAGACCGCGCCGATGACGGTGGCGCCGATGGCGTCCACGCTGGCGCACCCGGCGGTCACCGCCACGAGGCCCGCCAGAGAGGCGTTGAGGCACATACTCACATCGGGCTTGCCCGTCCGGACCCAGGTGTAGATCATGCACACGCAGGTAGCCACGGAGGGGGCGATGGTGGTGGTACCCAAAATCTGGGCCATCTCCTTGAGGTCCGCGGCGGCCGCCGCGTTAAAGCCGTACCAGGCGAACCACAGCATGAAGACGCCCAGGGCCGCCAGAGTCATGGAGTGGCCGGGGATGGCGTTGACCTTGGTCTTACCGTCCTTGCCCTTTGTGTACTTGCCGATGCGGGGACCCACGAGGTAAGCCCCGATGAGGGCCGTCCAGCCGCCCACCATGTGAATGACGGCGGAGCCGGCAAAGTCGATGAAGTGAAGATCGCTGAGCCAGCCGCCGCCCCAGGCCCAGCCGGCCTCAATGGGGTAGATGACGAGGCTGATGACGCCGGAGTAGATGCAGTAGGCGGAGAATTTGGTGCGCTCGGCCATGGAGCCGGAGACGATGGTGGCCGCCGTGGCGCAGAAGACCAGCTGGAACACGAAGCTGCGCCAGTCCGCGCCGTCAAAGTCGGTGAAGAGCTGCCAGTTGGGCTTGCCGATGAGCCCGAAGAAGACGTGCTCGCCCATCATGATGCCATAGCCCAGAAGGCTGAACACCACCGTGCCGATGCAGAAATCCATCAGGTTCTTCATGATGATGTTCCCGGCGTTTTTGGCCCGGGTCAGGCCCGTCTCCACCATGGCAAAGCCGCCCTGCATGAAGAAGACCAAAATAGCGCCAACGAGATACCATACGGACATATCCATTTTTGTTTCCTCCTGAAAATTTGAATTTTCCGAAGGCCCCCACCGTTGTGGGTCTTGCGGAGAAAAATAAAAGAGCGCCGGGCATCAGGGCACCGTCGCTCTTTTTTGACTATATTTATGAGAAATAAGTTAAATGAGGTTTGTATATCCCATTAAAAATTCGTCCACCTCACGGGCGGCGGCGCGGCCCTCGGCGATGGCGTGGACCACCAAAGACTGCCCGCGCCGGGTGTCCCCGGCGGCGAAGACATTGGGAAGGGAGGTCCGGAAGCCCTCATGGGTGGCGATGTTGCCCCGGGCGTCCGTGGCAAGGCCGAAGGCCTCCGGGATGTAGCTCTCCGTCCCCACAAAGCCCGCCGCGATCAGCAGAAGCTCGCAGGGAAGCGTCTCCTCGGAGCCCTCCACCGGGACCATCACGGTCCTGCCGTTTTCGCTCCGGGGCATCAGGGAGACGGTGACGATCTCACGTACATTCCCGTCCTCCCCGGCCACGATCTCCTTCACCGTGCGCTGGTAGAGACGGGGGTCGTGTCCGAAGACGGCGATGGCCTCCTGCTGGCCGTAGTCGGTCTTCTCCGCCCTGGGCCACTCGGGCCAGGGGTTATCCTCCCCCCGGACCTTGGGCGGCTGGGGCATCATCTCCAGCTGGGTGACGGAGGCGCAGCCGTGACGCACGCAGGTCCCCACGCAGTCGTTGCCCGTGTCGCCGCCGCCCACGACGACGACATTCTTTCCCTTGGCGGAGATGTAGGTCCCCGCTTTGAGGCCGCTGTCCAAAAGGCTCCTGGTGGTGGAGGTCAGGAAATCCACGGCGAAGTAGACGCCGCCGGCGTCCCGCCCCGGGACCTTCAAATCCCGGGCTTTTTTGGCCCCGCAGCAGAGAATCACCGCGTCGAACACCGCCGCGAGACCTCCGGCGGCCACGTCACGGCCCACGTCGGCGTTTGTCTTAAACTCCACGCCCTCGGCGCGCATCAGATCCACCCGGCGGTCGATGACGGACTTCTGGAGCTTCATGTTGGGGATGCCGTACATCAAAAGACCGCCGATTCTGTCGGCTTTTTCAAAGACCGTCACGGAGTGGCCCCGGTGGTTGAGTTGGTCGGCGGCGGCAAGGCCGGCGGGGCCGGAGCCCACCACGGCCACCCGCTTGCCGGTGCGGACCTTGGGGGGATTGGGCCGGACGATGCCGGAGGCGTAGGCGTTCTCCACCACGAAGAGCTCGTTTTCCCGGACCGTCACCGCCTCCCCGTGGAGGCCGCAGGTGCAGGCCGCCTCACAGAGGGCCGGACAGACCCGCCCCGTGAACTCCGGGAAGTTGTTGGTCTTTCTGAGGCGCTTGTAGGCCTCCTCAAAATTCCCGTGGTACACAAGGTCGTTCCACTCCGGGGCCATGTTATGGAGGGGACACCCGGTGAACGCCCCGCCAAGGGCGATCCCCGACTGGCAGAAGGGTACGCCGCAGTCCATGCACCGGGCGGCCTGGCGCGTCCGCTCCTCCCGACCAAGAGGCGGGTGGAACTCATTGTAATTTTTTATCCGCTCCAGGGGCTCCAGGGAGCCGTTGGACTCCCGCTCGTAGTCCATAAAGCCGGTAGCTTTTCCCATTACGCCTCACCCCCTCTGGTGATCAGGTAGAAGGCCTCCTCCTGGGCGGCCTCGTAGCCCATGCCGCGCTCCTCAAACTGGGAGATGGCCCGGAGCATCCGGTCGTAGTCCCGGGGCATGATCTTCTTAAATAGCTCCACGCTCCCGGCAAAATCGTCTAAAAGCTCCCTGGCGCGCGCTGAGCCCGTGGCCTTCCAGTGCTCCTCGATGAGGGCGTGGAGCTCCTCGATGTCGTGCTTCTCGGAGAGCGGGATGAGGTCCACCATGGACTTGTTGACCCGCTTGTAGAGGTCCCGCTTGCCGTCCCAGACGTAGGCGATGCCGCCGGACATCCCGGCCGCGAAGTTCCGCCCCACGGGACCCAGGACCGCCACGCGCCCGCCGGTCATGTACTCGCAGCCGTGGTCGCCCACGCCCTCCACCACGGCGTAAGCGCCGGAGTTGCGGACGGCGAAGCGCTCCCCGGCGAGGCCCGCGATAAACGCCTTCCCCGCCGTGGCGCCGTAGAGGGCCACGTTGCCGATGATGATGTTCTCCCCGGCCTTGTACCGGGCGGCCTCCGGGGGCCGGACGGTGAGCTTGCCGCCGGAGAGGCCCTTGCCGAAGTAGTCGTTGGAGTCGCCGACTAGGTTCAGCGTCAGCCCCTTGGGGATGAAGGCCCCGAAGGACTGGCCCCCCGCGCCGTGGCAGTTCACCACGAAGGCGTCGTCGGGCAGGGTATTTTTGTATTTCCGGGTGATCTCGGAGCCCAGAATGGCCCCGAAGGCCCTGTCGGTGTTGCCGACCTCCACGTCCAGGGAGGAGAATTTCCTGTTGAGGTCCAGCTTCGGGAGAAGCTGGGCCAAATCCTTTGTCTTCTCCAGCTGGAAATCGTACACCGCGTCCGCCTCAAAATGCTGGGGGACACAGTTCTCGCCCCGCAGGAGAGAGGAGAGGTCCACGCTGGACGCCCGGTGGGTGACCTGCCTTTCCCGGACCTTCAACAGGTCCGTGCGGCCCACCAGCTCGTTGACCGTGCGGACGCCCAAATCCGCCATGATCTCCCGGAGCTCCTGGGCCACGAA
>CANQZF010000202.1 GCA_947628265.1 uncultured Oscillospiraceae bacterium | reverse complement strand
CCAGGAGTTTGGGGGACTCGTAGTCCACCTCCCCCTCCGGCGTCCGGGGGCAGGTGCGCAGGTCCAGGGTGTTGAAGTAGTTGTCCATGGAGATGGTGTGGGTGTTGATGCCCCGGCGCTCCAGCTCCGTCTCCACCCGCTTGGCGGTGGTGGTCTTCCCCGCCCCGCTGGGGCCGGAGAGGAGCACGATGGGGCAGACGTCCAGGTTGTCGCAGATGGCGTTGGCCGCCCGGACGACGCGGGCGGAGTAGCTCTCCTCCGACGCCTCCACAAAGGCCGCCGGGTCGGTGAGAGCCCGTTTGTTGATGCTCTCAAGCTCAAAGCTCATGGTCCTGTCCTCCCGTCTCCCTGTAAAATTCCACGATCTTCTCCTTATCGGAGAGGATCTTTTCCATTCTCTCGGTGTACTCCTTGGGGTATTTGGGGTCGAAGATGCGCTCCACCCGGCCGCTTTTCCGGTCCACCAGCTTCGTGGAGCCGCCCCCGCCCATGGCGAGGATGGTGCAAAGCTCCTCCATAATGAGGATATTGTATAGGCTCTCCGTCCCCGGCTTTGCCCAGCCCACATTCTCAAAGCCGCCGGACATGAATTTCTGGCGGTAGAGGTAGTAGGGCCGGTACCCGGCCCCCCGCAGGCGCTGGGCGGCCTCGTCCAGCATCCGTCGCACGGCGGCGGCGTCGGGGCGGGCGGTGTCCTCCTCGGTGATGCGCGAGCCCTTTTTGAGGGAGAGGGTGTGGACGGTGATGTTCTCCGGGGCGAGCTTCAGGACCTCTGTCAGGGTCTTCGAAAACCCCTCCGGCGTGTCGGCGGGCAGACCGGCGATGAGGTCCATGTTGACCTGACAGTTCAAATTCTCCCGGACAAGCCGGTAGGCGGTATAGATGTCCCCGGCGGTGTGGCGGCGGCCGATGGCGCGCAAGACCTCGTCGCTCATGGACTGGGGGTTCACGCTGACTCTGGTGACGCCCTCTAAGGCCCGGAGCTTCTCCGCCGTCACGGTGTCGGGCCGCCCCGCCTCCACGCAGATCTCTCTGAGGTGCGAGAGGTCAAATTCCTCCGAAAGCCACCCAAAAAGCGTCCGGAGCTGCGTATCCGAAAGCGTCGTGGGGGTGCCGCCGCCGATGTAGAGGGCCACGGGGCGCAATTTAAGCTCCCGGGCTACTCTGGCCGTGGCGGCGATCTCCTGATGCAGGGCCTCCAGAAAGGCGGGGATCATCTTCATGGACTTCTCCACGCTCTGGCTGACGAAGGTGCAGTAGGCGCAGCGGGTGGGGCAGAAGGGGATGCCCACATAGAGGGCGACGTCCCGCTCCTCAAGCTCCCGCTCCGCCTTTAAGGACGCCTTGGCGGTGTCCAGGCACAGCCGCGCCCGCTCCTCCGTGACAAAGTAGTCTGAAACCATTTTGGATACGGCCTCGTCCTCCCCCATCCCACGCTCCAAGTACCGGGTCATGATGGTGCCGGGGCGTATGCCGGTGAGGGCCCCCCAGACGGGTTTTTCCGCTATGAGCTCCATGGCGGCGGTGTAGAAGGCCAGCTTTATAATGCGCTGGGCCTCCCGGTCCCGGGTCTGCTTCGTCCGAAACTGTCCGGGGTCCCCCGGTTGGACGGCCCGGGCCGTCCCGCCATTGTAGCACAGCTCCACTGTGGCTTCGGCCTCGGTCTCCGAAAACCGCAGCTCCGCCCGGGCCCAGTTCTCCCCCGGCTCCGGGGGCGCGTCCGGGTACTCCGGGCGCTCCGAGGGCATCAGCGCCAGCAAAATCTGCTCCACGGCGTACTTATAGTCGTGTCCATATAGATAGAGCTTCATATCTCCCTGGCGTACCTCATGTAATAATTGGAAGCCTTTTCAATGTCCAATGTGGTGGGGTCCATGTGGCCGGGGTAGACCTCGTAATTGCCGGGGATGTCCCCCAGCCGCCGGAGGGAGGCCATGAGCTTATCCAAATCCCCTCCCGGCAGGTCCGTGCGGCCGCAGCTGCCCTCAAAGAGGGTGTCCCCGGTGAAGAGGGCGTCCTGACACTTCAAGGTCACGGAGCCCGGGGAGTGGCCCGGCGTCTCCATCACCCGAAAGCGCAGGCTCCCCACGTCCACGGTGTCCCCGTCGGACCAAAAGCGGGTGTCCTCCGGGCCGCAGTAGCGGTAGCTCTCCGGCTTATCCGTGAAGTCCGCTTTATGGATGAAGATGGGCGCGCCGGTCTCCTCATGGAGGGCCGCCGCCGCGCCGGTGTGGTCGTAGTGGCCGTGGGTCAGGAAGATGGCCCGGACGGTGAGCTTCGTCTCCTCCAGGTAGTCCATGATGGTGTTGAACTCGTCGCCGGGGTCGATGACGGCGCACTCTAAGGTGTTCTCATCCGTCACAATATAGCAGTTGGCCTCCACGTGGCCCACGGGCAGACATTTTATCAGCATAGGCTAGCTCCTTGTGTCAAAAAGAATGGTCACGGGCCCGTCGTTGACGGACGAGACCTGCATATCGGCCCCGAAGACGCCGTGCTCCACGTGAAAGCCCCGGTTTCGGCACGCCTCCATGAAGGTTTCGTAAAGCGGTACGGCGGTGTCGGGCCGTGCGGCCTCGGTGAAGCCCGGGCGGCGGCTTTTTGTGTCGGCAAAGAGGGTGAACTGGGAGACGCACAAGATCTCTCCCCCGGCGGCGGCCAGATTGAGGTTCATTTTGCCGTTCTCATCCTCAAAGACGCGAAGACCGCAGACCCGGTCGGCCAGCTTTATAGCGTCTTCAGGCGTGTCGTCCCTGTGGACGCCCAGCAGGACGAGAAAGCCCTTTTCGATTTTGGCCGTCACCGCACCGTCGATGGCGACGGAGGCGCCGAGGACCCTTGTGACGACTGCCCGCATACGCTCCCCCTCCTGTTCTTATGTTATGCGCCCTGACGCTTGACTTCCTTGACGCTGCGCACGTTCATTATTTTTGTCATGGCGGTCCCCAGCTCCGCCTTGTCGCGGACCAGCATGGTGATGTAGACCGTGGCCAGCCCCCCGCCCAGGGTCCGGGCGGTGAGGCCGTTCACCTTCACCTTCAGGGACGCCAGGACCGTGGCGATGTCCATGACGAGCCCGTCCCGGTCCGTGGCGGTGATGGCAAGGGCCGTCTCGTAGAGGTCGTCCTCCCCCGGGGCCCAGTGGACCCGGATCCAGCGGTCCCCCTCCCCCTTCTCGGCGGAGGCGTTGTAGTTTTTGCAGTCCGTGCGGTGGATGGAGACGCCGTAGCCCCGGGTGATGAAACCCACGATCTCGTCCCCCGGCACCGGCATACAACAGTGGGAGAATTTAACTAAGCAGTTGTCGATTCCCTCCACAATGATGCCGTTGACGGCGCGGGGCTGCTTTAAGTCGGAGGAGGCCCAGAAGGGCTCGGCCCCCTGCTTCCGGGCGGTGCGCTCGATGAGGCGCATCTCGTCCTTGATATTATTGACCGTTTTCTGGGCGGACAGCCCCCCGTAGCCGATGGAGGCGTACATGTCGTCGAGGGCCGAGACGGACACCCGCTCCAAGATCCTGGGCAGGGCCTTCTCATCGCCAAGGACGCTCAGCGGCACGGCCT